>NZ_JBDPMD010000040.1:0-90059 GCF_039871875.1 Sphaerisporangium sp. B11E5
GTGTTAAGCACGCCGCCAGCGTTCGTCCTGAGCCAGGATCAAACTCTCCAAACAATGTCTGAAAAGAAACCCCAGCGAGAAACCCCTCGGCTAAAAGAGGCCTCTCATCAAAGGAAAACCATCCCCGCGAGCCCACACCGAAGCGCAGACCCCAGGGGACGGGGTTAATGCATATTCATGCACTGGCTTTTAGCACACTGTTGAGTTCTCAAGAAACGGACGCGTACACCGGCCGAGTCAGATCTTTTGATCCGACCCGCCGGGGCGGTTCGTTTTGCTTGTCCACAAGCCTAACCACGGGGCCGGAAGCGATGCAAATCGGGGGCAAACCCCGGCTTGACTTCTACTCCAGCCAACCCGCTAGCATATGGCCGCCCTGATCCAGAGCAACCCTGCAAACTTACCTGAACCAAACTCGCAAGGCAAGCCGAGCCAGGTAGATCTTTCACGGGGTGGTGCCGGACTCCGGGCACGCCCATGCCAGGCCGCCTAGGCGGTTGGTGTGGGGTGGTGCCGGGCGTTGCCGACGGGTCAAGATTAGCAGCCTTCCGGCGTGGCGGCGCACACTTCGGCATGAGTGTGCTGATCAGGTCCCGCGCCGGGTCATAGACTCGGCCAGGTGAGCAGCGACACACCTCCGGTGGCGAAGAAGGTTCCGGCCGAGCGCACGCATCACGGGGACACCGTGGTCGACGAGTACTCATGGCTGACCGACAAGGAAGATCCGGACACCATCGCCTACCTGGAGGCGGAGAACGCCTACACGCAGGCCGTCACGGGTCACCTCGCGGATCTCCAGGAGGACATCTTCCAGGAGATCAAGGGCCGCACCCAAGAGACCGACCTGTCCGTACCCACGCGCAAGGGCGGCTGGTGGTACTACTCCCGCACCGAGGAGGGCAAGCAGTACGGCATCCAGTGCCGCCTGCCCGCGCTGTCCGACACGCCGCCGGAGCCCACCCCGGGCAAGCCGCTCGACGGCGAGCAGGTCATGGTGGACGGCAACGAGCTGGCGGGGGACAGCCCCTTCTTCGCTGTCGGCACCACGTCCGTCTCCCCGGACGGCCGGCTGCTCGCCTACTCCACCGACTTCAGCGGCAACGAGCGCTTCACGCTGCGGTTCCGTGACCTCGACTCCGGCGAGACGCTGGCCGACGAGATCGCGGGCGTCTTCTACGGCGGCGCCTGGTCGGCGGACGCCTCGGCCTTCTTCTACACCACCATCGACGAGGCCTGGCGCCCCTACCGCGTGCACCGTCACATCATCGGCACGCCCGCCGACGAGGACGTGCTGGTCTACGAGGAGAACGACGAGCGCTTCTGGGTGGGCATCGGGCTGACGCGCAGCGAGCACTTCCTGGTGCTCAGCGCCGGCAGCAAGATCACCAGTGAGGTCCGCATCCTGGACGCGGAGTTCCCCACCGGCGAGTTCAGGGTCGTGCGCCCGCGCGTCACCGGTGTCGAGTACGCCATCGACCACGCCGGCGACCACTTCTTCGTGCTGCACAACGAGGGGGCCCGCAACTTCGAGCTGGCCACCGCCCCCATCGAGGACCCGGCGACCTGGACTCCGCTCATCGAGCACCGCGAGGACACGCGGCTCCTCGACGTGCAGGCGTTCGCCGGCCACGCCGCGGTGTACTTCCGCCGGGACGGCCTGACCGGCATCCGGGTGCTGCCGGAGGAGGGCGAGCCGTACGAGATCGAGTTCCCCGAGGTCGTCCACAGCGCCCAGCCCGCGGGGAACCCGGAGTTCCAGACGAGCAGGTTGCGGCTGGCGTACGCCTCGATGGTCACGCCGCCGTCGGTGTACGACTTCGATCTCACGGCGAGAAAGCTGATCCTGCTGAAGCGCCGCGCCGTGCTCGGTGGCTACGACCCGGCCGACTACGAGCAGTTCCGCGAGTGGGCGGTCGCCGGGGACGGCACCCGGGTGCCCGTCTCGATCGTGCGCAGGAAGGGCACCAGCGGCCCGGCGCCGACCGTGTTGTACGGCTACGGCAGCTACGAGACCTCCATCGACCCGGCCTTCTCGGTGGCGCGGCTCAGCCTGCTGGACCGTGGCTTCGTGTTCGCGATCGCCCACGTGCGCGGCGGCGGCGAGATGGGGCGCCGGTGGTACGAGGACGGCAAGCTCCTGCGCAAGAAGAACACCTTCACCGACTTCGTGGCGGTCGCCCGGCACATGAAGGAGTCGGGCTGGTCCGGCCCCATCGTGGCGCGGGGCGGCTCGGCGGGCGGCCTGCTGATGGGTGCGGTGGCCAACCTCGCCCCGGAGGTGTTCGCCGGGGTGGTGGCCGAGGTGCCGTTCGTGGACGCGCTGAACACGATCCTCGACCCCTCGCTCCCTCTCACGGTCATCGAGTGGGACGAATGGGGCGACCCCCTGCACAACGCCGACGTCTACGCCTACATGAAGTCGTACACCCCATACGAGAACATCGACGACCGCGCGTATCCCCCCATCCTCGCCATCACCAGCCTGAACGACACCCGTGTGCTCTACCACGAGCCCGCCAAGTGGGTCGCCCGGCTGCGCGCCACGGCCCGTGGCGGCCCGTTCCTGCTGAAGACCGAGATGGGCGCCGGGCACGGCGGCCGCAGCGGCAGGTACGACGCCTGGCGCGAGGAGGCGTTCGCCCTGTCGTGGATCCTCGACCGCGCCGCGTCGGCGGCGGTGGAATCGCAAGGCACAGGAGAGACGAAGTGACGTACACGGCGGCGGACGACCGCTACGACAGGCAGCCCTACAACCGGTCCGGGCGGAGCGGGCTGAAGCTGCCGGCGGTGTCCCTCGGGCTCTGGCACAACTTCGGGGACGACAAGCCGATCGAGACCCAGCGCGCCACGCTGCGCCGGGCGTTCGACCTGGGCGTGACCCACTTCGACCTCGCCAACAACTACGGCCCGCCGGCCGGCACGGCCGAACGCAACTTCGGCACGATCTTCGCGCAGGACTTCCGCCCGTACCGCGACGAGCTGATCATCTCCACCAAGGCCGGGTACGACATGTGGCCCGGCCCGTACGGCGAGTGGGGCTCACGCAAGTACGTCCTGGCCAGCCTGGACCAGTCCCTGGCCCGCATGGGCCTCGACTACGTCGACATCTTCTACAGCCACCGCCCGGACCCGGACACTCCTCTCGAGGAGACGATGGGCGCGCTGGACACCGCCGTGCGCTCGGGCCGCGCGCTGTACGCGGGCATCTCCAACTACACACCCGAGCAGACCAGGGAGGCGGCCCGCCTGCTGCGCGAGATGGGCACGCCGCTGCTCATCCACCAGCCGCGGTACTCGATGTTCGACCGCTGGATCGAGGACGGCCTGCTGGACGTGCTCGAGGAGGTCGGCGCGGGCTGCATCCCGTTCTCGCCGCTGGCGCAGGGCATGCTGACCGACCGCTACCTGCACGGCATCCCCGAGGACTCGCGGGCGGCCAAGGAGCGGTTCCTGCGCCCGGCCCAGCTCACCGACGACGTGCTGCGCCGGGTCCGCACGCTGAACGACATCGCGGCGGACCGCGGCCAGTCGCTGGCGCAGATGGCGCTGGCGTGGGCGTTGCGCGACAAGCGGGTCACCTCGGTGCTGATCGGCGCGAGCGGGGTCAGGCAACTGGAGGACAACGTCGCCGCGGTGGACAACCTGGAGTTCTCCCCCGACGAGCTGGCCGCCATCGAGAAGGAGATCGCCCAGCCGGGTGCGCCGCTGGTGTGACGAGGACCGGCCCCGTCCACAGGCGGGGGCCGCTCCGGTCCAAGGGGGCGGGGTCCTGCCGCGCCGGCTCCAGGGCGTGGAAGGGCGGCTTACAGGGCCTCGTGTCGCTGCAGCCAGGCGAACGAGGCCCAGCCGGGCAGCACCGGCAGCCAGAAGGTCAGCAGCCGGAACAGCAGCACGGCCGAGGTGGCGACGGTGCCGGGCAGCCCGGACAGGGTGAGGCCGAGCGACAGGGACGCCTCCACCGCGCCGAGACCGCCGGGGGTGGGTGCGGCGGACCCGATGGCGTTGCCGGCGAGGAACACGATGGCCACGGCGGTGAAGCTGAGCGATTCCCCGAAGGCCCGCACGCAGGCGTCCAGGCAGACCACGAACGCGAAGGTGAGCAGCAGCGTGCCGCTGAGCCCTTCGATGATCTTGCGGGGTGACTGGAGCACGTCGAGCAGCCGCGGCATGACCCCGGAGAACAGCGGCCGGACGCGGGCGGCCAGCATGCGCCGGAGCTGCGGCACGGCGAGCACGATGAGCACGAGCACGGCCGCGGACAGCAGCACGATGACGAGCCCGCGGGACGGGCTGAGCGACGGCGCGGCCTTGGAGCCGGTGATGTACCCGAACAGCAGCAGGAGCACGATGTGGCAGCCGAGCCCGACCAGTTGTGAGGCCCCCACGCTGGCGACCGCGAGACCGGGCGCGATGCCGCGTTTCTGCAGGTAGCGGGAGTTGATGGCGACGCCGCTCACCGCGGCGGGCGCGACCAGCTTGACGAACGAGCCGGCGAACTGGGCGAGCACGGTGCGGCCGAGGGGCAGCCGTTCGGGCACGAAGCCGCGCAGCATGAGGGCGGCGGCGACGTAGCTGAGCATGGCGGCGCCGAGCGCGACCCCGCCCCAGCCCCATTTGGCGGTCGCGATGACCTGTACGAGGTTGACCCGGCTGAGCTGGGACAGCAGGAAGTACGCGGCGAGCGCGCTCGCGATGATCGTGACGAGCATGCGCGGCTGGAACCGCTCCAGCCGCACCTCCTCGACCTGCACCTGCGTGGTGAGGGCGAGGATGTGCTCGCGCAGTTCCGGCAGTAGTTGCTTGTCCCGGCCGACCTCGGCACGGGTGCCCCGGGTGAGGGCGATGCGCTGCAGCAGCGGGAGCGCGCCCGCGAGGGCCTGCTTGGGGATGACCCGTGCGGCGGAGGCCACCGACCGTTCGGGGCCGACCCGCAGCGACAGGTACGTGAGGAGCTGGGCGACGTCGAGACGCAGCAGCAGGTCGCCCGCGGCGATCTCGCCGCTGCGGGCGTCCATGAGCACGACCTCGCCGTCGTCGTCGACGTGGATGCTGTCGCCGGTGAGCCTGCGGTGCGCGAGCCGGTTGGCCTGGAGCAGCTCCACCTGCTTCCAGATCTTGACGAGCAGCTCGTCGGTCAGCTCATCGTCCGGCACGTCGGCGAGCTGGCGGGTGCCGAGGTGCTCGTACGCCAGCAGCGCGGCCTCGGTGCCGATCTCGCTGGTGCCGACCAGCCGGGGGGTGCGCACGCCCGCGGCCTGGGCGGCGTACGCCATCAGCGCCTCGCGCTCCAGCTCGGCGCGCAGGGAACGGATGGCCCGGCGCCGGGTCTCGGAGTTGAGCCGGATGCGGCGCCAGAGCCGGTAGAGCACCCCGGCGACCTGGCGGTCCCGGTCGAGCACGGTGACGTCGAGGCGGCGGTCGTCGGTCATCAGGACGGCGTACCGGCGGCTGCCCTGGGCGTCGTCGGCGATGCGCTGCGCCTTGGCGGGCACGAAGCCGAGGCGCCGCAGCGCGGTGACGACGGTGCCGCCGGGCGGCCGCGGGTTGGGGCTGCCGACGACGTACAGGGTGGCGTAGCCGACGGCGAGGCCGACGAGGTAGGTGACGAAGACGCCGAGCACGGTGGCCTCGGCGGCGGTGAACAGCGCGAAGACGTCCAGCGCGACGGCCATCCACATCAGGCCGCGCCAGGTGGGGCGCCGGGACAGGCGCACGGCGGTGATGTACGCCACGACCGAGGTGAGCAGCGTGTTGATCGGCTCGACCCCGGTGCGGTTGCCGGTGAGCAGCACACGCAGGTCGTCGGGCCCGGCCACGGCGAGCCACTCGCCGAGCACGAACGAGCCGAGCATGCCGATGATCGCCGCGATCAGACCCTCGGCGACGCGCACGCCGTCACGGTGGAAGACGCGCTCCACGGCGAACGCGGCGGGCACGATGAGCACCGCGGCGCCCGCCAGGAACCCGGCGACGCCGATCAGCAGGTCGGGGGCGCGGCTGGTGCCGTCGGTGACGTCCTGCTCCAGGCCGTTGAGGGTCTGCTTGGCGATCAGCGCCAGCAGCACGACCCCGGCGAGGACGGCGAGGGTGGCGAGGAACCGCAGGGCGTCGGACGAGCGGCGGATGCGCTGGGGCAGCAGTGGCTCGACGACCACCACGGGCGCCTCCCCGAAGGCACGGGCGGGGGGTTCGTCCGGTTCCGCCACCGCGACGGCGACGGCCGCCTCCTCCGTGACGCTCCCCTCCGGAGGCTCGGGCTCGGACGGAGTGCCGTTGGCGGGCGGAGGGGTGGCGCCGGAGGTGAGCGCGACGGAGCCGGCCGCGGAGGGTTGTTCCCCCGCGGCCTTGTCTGCCTCGTCCCGTTCCGTGATCTCCGTCACCGCCCGCGTCTACCTACACATCCAGTCATAAGGTCTTTCCCACCGCTAATCATGATTGACTCTACGAATCCCCCCGGCATGGCGCGCGATCTTCGGCTGAACCGGTGCACCTCGGCCATTCGCTGACACTCTACGGCGCGCCCCCCGGTAAGGGCCCAGCCGAAAAACCACACGCCACCGGCCCCAAGGCGGGGCGAGGGACGAGCACACCCCCTCCCGGCCGCGGTACGCAAGCTATGTACCGTCTATTCATGACCCGTGAGTTGAACGTTCTCGGTGCCTGCCCCCTGGACTGCCCGGACACCTGTTCCTGGGTGGTCACCGTGCGGGACGGCGAGGCCGTGCGCCTGCGGGGCAACCCCGACCAGCCGTACACCAAGGGCGCGTTGTGCGTGAAGGTGAACCGCTACGTCGAGCACACGAAGGCCGCCGACCGCATCCTGTACCCCATGCGGCGGGTCGGCCCCAAGGGCGCGGGCCGATTCGAGCGCGTCACGTGGGACGAGGCGCTGGACGAGATCGCGGAGAGGCTCACCGCGATCGTCGGCGAGCACGGCGGCGAGGCCATCTGGCCGTACCAGGGCACCGGGACGCTCGGTTACATCCAGGGTGAGACCGGCCAGGCCGGGCGGCGGTTGTGGAACGCGCTCGGGGCGTCCTTCCACGACCTGAACATCTGCTCGCGGGCCGGCAACACCGGGCTGCGCATGACCAACGGCACGCCGGGCGGCATGGACCCCGAGACGTTCGCCCTGTCCCGGCTGATCCTGCTGTGGGGCACCAACACCCTGACCAGCGGTCACCACCTGTGGAAGTTCATCCAGCGTGCGCGGGCGGACGGCGCGCACGTCGTGGCGATCGACCCGGTCAGGACGAGGACCGCGGACCAGTGCGACGAGCACCTGGCGATCCGGCCGGGCACCGACGCGGTGCTGGCGCTGGCGCTGCTGCACGTGGTGCTGGACGAGGGCGCGCAGGACGAGGAGTACCTGGAGCGCCACACCCGGGGCTGGGCGGACTTCGAGGAGGAGATCCGCAGGTACCCGCCGCACGTCGCCGCGGACGTCACCGGCATACCGGAGAAGGCCATCCGCGCGCTCGGGGTGCGTCTCGCGCACACCCGCCCGACCGGCATCCGCGCCACGATGGGCCTGCAGCGGCACCGGGGCGGCGGCACCGCGCTGCGGACCATCGCCGCCATCCCCGGCGTCACCGGCGACTGGCGCCACCCGGGCGGCGGCGTCTCGTACTCGACGAGCGGCCACGTGCCGATCCAGGCCGACACCCGGCTCGACCTGCTGCCCGCCGGGCCGGTGCGGTCGCTGACCATGACCCGTCTCGCCGAGGGCCTGGAGGACACCGCGAACCCGGTCAAGTGCCTGTGGGTGTACGCGGCCAACCCCATGGGCAGCACGTCGGACCAGAACCGCGTGCGCCGCGGCCTGCTCAGGGACGACCTGTTCACCGTGGTCATGGAGCAGTTCCCCACCGACACCGTCGACCACGCCGACATCGTGCTGCCGGCCACCATGCAGTTCGAGCACACCGACCTGCACGCCGGGTACGGCCACATGTACCTGATGTGGAACGAGCCCGCCGTGCCGCCGCCCGGGGAGTGCCTGTCCACCACCGAGACGTTCCGCCGGCTGGCGCGGCGCCTCGGCCTCACCGACCCCTCGCTGTACGACTCGGACCTGGAGATCGCCCGGCAGTTGTTGTCGGGGGGACACCCGTACCTGGAGGGCGTCACGGTGGAGCGGCTGCGGGCGGAGGGCTGGGTGCGGCTCAACGTGCCCGACCCGTTCGTGCCGTTCAGCGGCGGCTTCCCCACGGCGTCCGGACGGCTGGAGTTCCCCGGGCCCGGCGAGGCGTACGTCGAGCCGTTCACCGTGCGGGCCGCCGGGCCGTACAAGCTGGCGATGATCACCCCGGCGTCGCACACGTTCCTCAACACGATCTTCGGCAACAACCCCGAACTGGCCCGCCGGGCGGGCGGGCCGAAGGTCGTGGTCAGCGAGAAGGACGCCGCGGACCGGGGCCTGCGCGACGGGCAGAGCGTGCGGGTGTTCAACGACAACGGCGAGCTGGCCGCCGAGCTGGAGATCAGCGACCGGGTGGCGCCGGGGGTGGTCATGACGCCGAAGGGCCACTGGCCGAAGCTCAGCCCCGGCGGGGTGAACGCCAACGTGCTGGTGGACGAGCGCGACGCCGACATGGGCCGCGGGGCCGTGTACCACGACAATCTGGTGGAGATCGCGCCGTTGGACGGCCCTACAGCATCAGCTTGAACCCCACGTGGGAGTCGACGAAGCCGAGCGAGGTGTAGAAGCGGTGCGCGTCGGCGCGGGCCTTGTCGCTGGTGAGCTGCACCATGCGGCAGCCGCGCTCGCGCGCCCGCTCCACGGCCAGGCGCATCATCTGCCGCCCGAGGCCCTGGCCGCGCATCGCGGCGCCGACCCGGACGGCCTCGACGAGCGCGCGCTCGCCGCCCCGGCGGGACAGGCCGGGGATGTAGGTGATCTGCATGGTGCCGACCACCCGGCCCTCGGACTCCGCGACGATCAGCTCCTGCCGCGGGTCGGCGTCGATGGCCTCGAAGGCCGTCACGTACACCTCGTCGCCGGGGTCGCCCTCACGCCCGGCCCCGATCTCGTCGTCGATCAGCAGGCCCACGATCAGGGGGACGTCCTCGCGGCGCGCGGCGCGGAAGCTCACAGACATGAGCGCAGGCTATCGACGGCCCTGACACCTGCCGGAGACGGCCCCGGGGTCGAAATCAGGGTTCGCCCCCGATGTGCCGGCCGGGGCGGCGGGGGCACTGTAGGGGCATGAAGGAAGAACTGACTCGACGCGACGAGATGTCGCTCGCCGGCGCCGCCCTGCGTGGCGCGCCCTGGAAGACCGCGGCGATCACCGGTGGGACGGCCGCGGCGATCAGTACGGGACTCGGGCTCATCGGCGGG
The DNA here is from genome assembly GCF_039871875.1 of Sphaerisporangium sp. B11E5. Lineage (NCBI taxonomy): Bacteria > Bacillati > Actinomycetota > Actinomycetes > Streptosporangiales > Streptosporangiaceae > Sphaerisporangium > Sphaerisporangium sp. B11E5. Next base: position 9,344 of record NZ_JBDPMD010000040.1, read on the forward strand.
GACCCGGACCTGAGCTGGGCCCTGTGCCTGGGGATCAGTCTGTTCACCCTGGTCGCGGCCATCGGCGCGGTCCGCAAGCCCGCCGTCGGCGACCGGGTGACCCGGCAGGCCCGCGTGTGGTCGCTGCGGCACCCGTGGCGCTTCGCGCTCTACCCCGGCATCGGGGCGGCCGTGCTGATGTACCCGGTCCAGCTCGTCTTCGACCACGAGGGAGTGTTCGGCGCGGCGTTGGACGCGCTGTGGAGCGGCGCGCTGGTCTACCTGGTCGCGGGGGTGCTCACGTTCATCGTCCGCGGGCGGGCCGCCGGCGTCCGCTGAGCCGTCACGCACGAAGCCCGCTCCCGGTCGCCGGGGGCGGGCTTCAGCGTTCCGCGGCGCTCATGCAGACGCAGAACTCGTTCTCCTCGGGGTCGAGGAGGATCACCCACCCGGTGCCGTCGTCCTCGCGGCGGTCCTCGTAGACGGTGGCGCCGAGCTTGACGAGGCGCTCGACCTCCTCGTCCCGGGTGCCGTCACCGGACGGGCGGACGTCCAGGTGCACGCGGTTCTTGGCGGTCTTGCCCTCCGGCACCTTGATGAACAGCAGATGCGGCCCGGCGGGGTTGACGAGCATCACCTCGTCGTCGGCGGGGTCGGTCTCCTCGTGGAACGGCAGCCCGGTGGCCTGGTGCCACCATTCGGCCAGTTCGTAGGGCCGGGAGCAGTCGATGGTCAGGTTGTGCACAGAGATCATGCGCCCACCCAAGCGCACCACCGGTGAACAGGTCAAACACGTTCCGCTTACCGGCCGCTGACATCCGGCCTGAAACACTTCCGGCTGTCCGGACACGCATGGAGACGAGCGGCCGCATGCTCCCCAGCGGAAGGACAGCGGAGTGGGACCACCCGACCCCCGGATGCGTTTCGAGGAGATCTACACCGCGAACTACGCGGACCTCCTCGGCTACGTCCGCCGGCGCACCGAGTCCGCCGACGACGCCGCGGACGCGCTCGCCGAGACGTTCACGACGGCCTGGCGCCGCCTGGACGACGTCCCCGAAGGGGAGCGCGCCCGCCTGTGGCTGTACGGCGTGGCCCGGCGGGTGCTCGCCAACCAGCGCAGAGGCGCGTCGCGGCGCACCGCGCTGGCCTCCCGGCTGCGTGAGGAGCTGAGCGCCTGGGAGGAGGACGCGCCGCACCAGGACACCGGCGCGATCCGGGCGGCGTTCCAGCGGCTCTCCCCCGACGACCGCGAGCTGTTGTCGCTGGTCAGCTGGGAGGGCTTGGACAGCGCGCAGATCGCGTCCGTGCTCGGCTGCTCGCGGGGCGCGGTGCGCATCCGGCTGCACCGTGCGCGCAAGCGCCTGGCGGCGGAGCTGGAGGCCGCGGAGCTCGATCTGACCCGGTACGGCCCGCGGGCCGCCGCGCTCGTGAAGGGGCAGCCATGAGGACCGCCGACATCGACCGCCTGGTCGCCTCACTCGCCCCGGGCACCGGTCCGGGCCTGACCCCCGGCGCACGGGAGCTGCTCGACGAGATCGTCGCGACCTCTCAGGTGCCGGTGCGGCCGCGCCCGGCCCTGACGGCGCGCCTGGCCAGGCTCGCGCCGCTGGTCCGCCACCGGCTGCTCGCCCCGCTCACCGTCGCCGTCGTGCTGCTGACCTGGACGTTGCCGGGCGGCCTCGGCCCCGGTCTCGGGCCGCGGCCCACCGAAGCGCTGGAGATCAACCGGTCCGGGGTGTACTTCAGCGTCGTCGTGAAGGACGTCTACGCCGACAAGCGCTCCTACCGGCGGGAACTCGCCGCCCACGGAGTGCCGCTCTCCATGGTCGTGGTGCCCGGCCGGCCCGGCTCGGTGGGGCAGGTCGTCGTCGTGACCGGCGGCCCCCTCGGGTTCACCAGGTCAGGGAAGGTCTGGTGGACCGTCCCCGACAGGCGCGACATCGCCCCCCTGCCTGTCGCGGCGTACTGCGACACGGCAGAACACTGCCCGATCGGCATGCTCGTCCGTGCCGGATATCAGAACAGGGGCACGGTGTGGGTGGCCCGCAGGGCCCTGCCCGGCGAGAACTACGTCTTCCCCACCAGGGTGACCGTCCAGCCCAGTTGACCCCCCAGCCCAGTTGACCCCCCAGCCTCTCCACCGCCACGCCTTCCATCGGCGTGCCAGAAGAACGGATCCCTTTCATGATCATGCTTCGACTTCTGTTCTGGGCGGCACGGTCAGTGTTCGCGCTGACCCGCCGTCCCTCGTGCACCACGCTCGTGCTGCTCGTGGCCCTCCCGTTGACCGCGTACGTCGCGTGGAAGGCCGGGGGAGGCGGCGGGCCGGCGCCCGCGGCCGTCCCCGTCTCGACGGTGGTCTACCAGGCGGGCGGCCCGGCGGTGCACTACGTGAGCAAGAACGGCGACCGGGTCGTCCAGGTGGTGCGCATCCCCGGGCCACGCGCCGGGACGGTGTTCTTCTCCGTGGACGGGCAGCGGACGCGTGCCTTCGAGGTCCCGCCTCTGCCCGAGAAGCGTTCCGGCTGATCAGCCGATCCAGGCGCCGGTCGTGAAGTTGCCGACGTTGATCGCCATGACCGGGATCATGACACCCAGGGTCACGTACCAGACCCATGGCCGGCGCATCCCCACCACCCCGATGGCGATCCACAGGGGGAACCACGTCAGCGACGCCCGGCCGACCGACAGGTAGAACTCCGACAGGACGAGGAAGGACAGCACCTGCGGCGTGATGTACGCCAGTTCGGGCCAGCGGCGGCGAATGCCGAGCACGACCGCCAGACCCACCAGCACGACCGCGGCGATGATCTCCTCGTAGTAGGCGACGGTCAGCGTCGGTTCACCGGCGGCCCGGTTCCAGGTGTTGAGCAGGGCCTCCCACGGCAGGACGGGATGCCGGCCCCAGTACTGGGCCTGCACGGTGTTGTAGGCCAGCCAGTCACCCGTGCGGGTCCACTGGTAGACGGTGTAGAGCACGATCGGCACGCCGGGCAGCAGCAGCCACGGCGCGCGGCGCACACCCCCCGGGGCGCGCAGGCCGTTCCTGGCGATCAGGTACATGACGAGGATGCCGAACGCCAGGAACAGGCCGGAGATGCGGACGGCCGTCGCCAGGGCCGCGCACATCCCCGCGTCCTCCCAGCGGCCCTGCCGGGCCAGCAGCCACGCGGGGATCGCCAGGGCCAGGAACAGCGCCTCGGAGTAGCCGGTGTAGAGGAACGCCGCGAACGGGCTGAGGAACAGGGCCGCCACCGCGTACCTGCCGCTGCCGGCGCGGTACGACTCGGCCAGCCGGGACAGCGCGACCGCCACCACGGCGCTGGCCACCAGCGAGATCAGGACCGTGATCAGCCTGCCGTCGTGGATGACCGGTTTCAGGGCCTTGATCAGGATCGCCATGCCGGGGAAGAACGCGGGCAGCTTGCCGCTGTCCTGCATGCCCGGCGGGCCGTCGTAGCCGTACTCGGCGATGGCGATGAAGTTCTCGGCGTCCCAGCGGGTGAGCCGGTTGAGGAACGGGTCGGTGGTGCGGCCGGGCCCGGCCAGGTACATGTAGATGAGGAACCCGATGTGCGACGCGAACCAGATGAGCAGCGCTATCCGGTCGCCCGTGTCCGTCATCCACCGCGGCGGCCACCATAAGCCCGGTGTCTCCTCGCCTTCCGGCGGCTTCTCGCCCTCTGGCGGCTTCTCGCCGTCCTGCGGCCCGGCCGCCTGGGCGGCGCGGGTCAGGTCGTCCATGTCCGAGGGGGTGGTTCTCGTGCCCTGCTCCGTCACGGGCAAATACTCATATGCCCAAACAAAGCCTGACAAGCCGCCGTGAAAGTTGCATCCTCTCAGCCGGCCGACCGCGCGCCACGTCCCGGACGGGGCGGGAGCCTGGACGTGAGGGTGAGCATGCCGTTCCCCCACCCCGCCAGGGGGTTACTGACGGGTAGCAAACGCGGTAAGGTTACTCGCCAGTACGTTCTGACGGTTCGAGGAGACGCGCGTGGGCCACTACAAGAGCAATGTCCGCGACCTGGAGTTCAACCTCTTCGAGATGCTCGGACGCCAGGACGTCCTCGGCACCGGGCACTTCGCCGACCTCGACGAGGAGACCGTGCGCAGCATCCTGGACGAGGCCGACCGCCTCGCCACGGACGTGCTGGCCGATTCGTTCGAGGAGGGCGACCGCACGCCGCCCGTCTTCGACCCCGTGACGCACTCGGTGACGACGCCCCCGCGGTTCCGCAGGTCGTTCGAGAGGCTGCGCGACGCCGGCTGGACCAACATCGACCTGCCGCAGGAGCTCGGCGGCCCCGGCCTGCCGCGCAGCGTGACGTGGGCGGTGGCCGAGATGGTGCTCGGCGCCAACCCGGCGCTGTGGCTGTACGCGGGCGGGCCGGCCTTCGCCCGCATCCTGCACACCCTCGGCACCCCGGACCAGAAGCGCTTCGCCGAGCTCGCCATCGAGCGGAGCTGGGGCGCCACCATGGTGCTCACCGAGCCGGACGCCGGGTCGGACGTCGGCGCCGGGCGCAGCCGCGCCGTGCGGCAGCCGGACGGCACCTGGCACATCGAGGGCGTCAAGCGCTTCATCACGAGCGCCGAGCACGACCTCGCCGACAACATCTTCCACCTGGTGCTGGCCCGCCCCGAGGGGGCGCGGCCGGGCACCAAGGGCCTGTCGATGTTCCTCGTGCCGAAGTACCACGTGGACCTCGCGACCGGCGAGCTCGGCGAGCGCAACGGCGTGTACGTGACCAACGTCGAGCACAAGATGGGCCTGAAGGCCTCCACCACCTGCGAGCTGACCTTCGGCGAGAAGCACCCGGCCGTGGGCACGCTGGTCGGGGAGGCGCACGACGGCATCCGGCAGATGTTCATGATCATTGAGCACGCCCGCATGCTGGTCGGCACCAAGGCCATCGCCACCCTGTCCACCGGCTACCTCAACGCGCTGGAGTACGCCAAGCAGCGCGTGCAGGGCGCCGACCTCGCCCAGATGGCCGACAAGAGCGCCCCGCGCGTCCCCATCACCCGTCACCCGGACGTGCGGCGCGAGCTGATGCTGCAGAAGTCCTACGCCGAGGGCATGCGCGCCCTGGTGCTGTACACCGCCACGTTCCAGGACGCGGTGCAGATCGCCGAGGCCGCCGGCACCACGGACGCCGCGGCCGAGGCGATGAACGACCTGCTGCTGCCGATCGTCAAGGGTGTCGGGTCCGAGCGGTCGTACGAGATGCTGTCCCGGTCCCTGCAGACGCTCGGCGGCTCGGGCTACCTGCAGGACTACCCGATCGAGCAGTACATCAGAGACGCCAAGATCGACTCGCTGTACGAGGGCACCACGGCGATCCAGGGGCAGGACCTGTTCTTCCGCAAGGTCCTGCGCAACCAGGGCGCCGCGCTCGGCGCGCTGCTCGGCGAGATCACGGCGTTCGCGGGCTCCGAGGCGGGCAACGGCCGGCTCAAGCAGGAGCGTGCGCTGCTGCAGGAGGCCGCCGCCGACGTCAAGGCGATGGCCGACACCATGGCCGGCTGGGCGATCTCCGCGATGGAGACCCCCGCGGAGATCTACAAGGTGGGCCTGAACACCACCCGGTTCCTGCTGGCCCTCGGCGACCTGGTCATCGGCTGGCTGCTGCTGCGGCAGGCCGAGGTGGCGCTGAACGCCCTCACCGGCCCGAAGGACACCGCTTTCTACACCGGCAAGGTGGCCGCGGCGACGTTCTTCGCCCAGACCGTGCTGCCGCGTCTCGCGGCCGAGCGCCGCATCGCCGCCGCGACCGACCAGAGCCTGATGGACCTGCCCGAGGACGCTTTTTAGGCCTGTTCTCCGCACGAGCCCGAGAAGCCGTTGATCAGGCGCTACGTGCCATACGGGGCGTCGAGGGCGATGTGCGGAGAACAGGCCTAGGCCCACGGGGAGAGGCACCCGATCCGGCGCGGCGGCTGCACGCCGCGCCGGATCGCCGTGCCCGCCGGGAATTCGGTGCTGGGAGCGCGAGCGGCCGCGTATTACCCTGCCTCTAGGCGCTCTTTACCGAATCGTCGAGTCCCGGAGGTCTAAATGGGCATCGGGGTCAGCATCTTCTTCCTGACCATCGGGGCGATCCTGAAATTCGCCATAGATCCAGACGTGCTCGGCAGCAGCGTGCACATCGACATCATCGGCGTGATCTTCATGGTCGTCGGCGGCGTCGGCTTGCTGCTGAGCGTCGTGTTCATGAACCGCCGCGGCCGGACCTCCGACGACCACCTGCTGGACCACGAACGCAACCCCCCGACGGTCTGAACCGCCCCGGCCGGGCCGCCGTCGCCGCTACCGCTCCCCGAGCGCCGGGAGCTCGTACTGCACCGCCGCCCGGCTCGCCATGATCGGCCTGATCGCGCGCTCGATCACGTCGCGGTGCACCGGGTGGTCGCGGTAGACGAGGTAGTCCTCCGCGGAGTCGAAGTCCGCGACGACCACGAACTCGTGGTTGCCCGGGTTGATCCCCGCGTCGGGCCCCATCTCGTAGCGGCGGATCTCCGGGATCGCCCCCGGAAGCTTGCCGAGCTCCGCCACGAGGCCCGCCTTCTGCTCCTCGGTGGTCCCCGCGATCCACGTGAACATCACGACATGCCGAAACACGATCTCTCCTTAGGACGGCTGCCCGCCAGCGTACGGGCACGCGAGAGGGCCGGGGTGACGACCCCGGCCCTCCGATCGCCCGGTCAGCTCCAGGCGAGCACGCGCAGCGGGTCCCGCAGCATGGCGCCGACGTCGCGCAGGACGTAGGAGCCGATCTCGCCGTCCACGACGCGGTGGTCGAAGGACAGGGCGAGGGTGGTGACCTTGCGGGGGACGATCTGGCCGTCCACGACCCAGGGGAGGTCGCGGATCTGGCCGAAGGCGAGGATGGCGGCCTCGCCGGGGTTGAGGATGGGGGTGCCGGCGTCCACGCCGAAGACGCCCACGTTGGTGATGGTGATGGTGCCGCCGGTGAGGTCGGCGGGCTGGGAGCGGCCCGCGCGTGCCGTCTCGGTGAGCGCGGTCAGGGCGGCGGCCAGCTCGGGCAGCGTCATGGCGTGCGCGTCCTTGACGTTCGGCACCACGAGGCCGCGCTCGGTGGCGGCGGCGATGCCGAGGTTCACGTAGTGGTGCACCACGATCTCGTCGCCCGCCCAGGTGGAGTTGATGAGCGGGTGCCGCTTGACCGCCGTGAGCAGCGCCTTGGCGACCAGCAGCAGCGGCGACACCTTGACCCCGGCGAATTCGGGCAGCTCGCGCAGGCGCCGCACCGCCTCCACGGTCTCGGTGACGTCCACCTGGAGCCACTCGGTGACGTGCGGCGCGGTGAAGGCCGACGTCACCATGGCGGCGGCGGTGGCCTTGCGCACGCCCTTCACCGGGATGCGCTCGTCGCGTTCCCCCGGGACGGCCCGGACGGCGGCCGGCGCGGGTGCGGCGGTGCCCTCGGCGGCGGCGTGCACGTCGTCGCGGGTGATGGAGCCCTGCGGGCCCGAGCCGGCGACGGAGGCCAGGTCCACCCCGAGGTCCCTGGCCAGTTTGCGCACCGGCGGCTTGGCCAGCACGCCGGGCTGCGGGGCGGGCTGGGGGGCGGGCACGGACGGCACGGGCGGGGCCGGCACGGACGGCGCGGGGCGCGCGGGGGCCGCCGGTGGTGCGGTTGCGGCCACCGGGGCCGTACGGCGGGCGCGGCGCGTCGTGGCGCCCGCCTTCACGCCGTACCCGACGAGCACCGGCGTCCGCTTGGGCCCACCCGCGCCGCCCTCGGCCCGCTCGGGCTCGGCGGGAGGTGAGGGCACCATGTCGTCGGCCAGGGCCGTCTCACGGGTGGTGTCCGCGCCCTCGCCGGTGTCCACCGCGATGATCGGCGTGCCGACGTCCACCGTCTGGCCCTCGGCGACCATCACGCTGCCGACCACACCCTCGAACGGGCAGGGCAGCTCGACGACGGCCTTGGCGGTCTCGATCTCGACGATCGTCTGGTTGAGCTCCACCCGGTCGCCCGCGGCCACGTGCCACTTGATGATCTCGGCCTCGGTGAGGCCCTCACCGACGTCGGGGAGCTTGAACTCTCTCAGCACCGGCCCCTCCTCAGAAGGCGAACGTGCGGTCGACGGCGTCGAGCACGCGGTCGAGATCGGGCAGGTAGTGGTCCTCCAGCCGTGACGGCGGGTACGGCGTGGAGAACCCGCCGACCCGCAGCACCGGGGCCTCCAGGTGGTAGAAGCACGCCTCGGTGACCCGGGCCGCGATCTCGGCGCCGAGCCCGGAGTACACCGGGGCCTCGTGCGCGACGACGCAGCGGCCGGTGCGGCGCACCGACTCGTAGATCAGCTCGGTGTCCAGCGGGGACAGCGACCGCAGGTCCACGACCTCGATGGACCGCTCCCCCTCGACGGCGTTCGCCGCCTCCAGGCAGGTCTTCACCATCGGGCCGTACGCCAGCACCGTGACGTCGGTGCCCGGGCGGGCGATCCGGCCGCGGTCCAGCGGCAGCGGGACGGCGTCCTTGTCCACCTCGGCCTTGTCCCAGTAGCGCCGCTTGGGCTCGAAGAAGATGACCGGGTCCTCGCTGCGGATCGCCTGCTGGATCATGTGGTAGGCGTCCACCGGGTTGGAGCAGGCCATCACCCGCAGGCCGCCGGTGTGGGTGAAGTACGCCTCGGGGGACTCGCTGTGGTGCTCGACCGCGCCGATGCCACCGCCGCACGGGATGCGCACGACGACGGGAAGCTTGACCTTGCCGAGGGAGCGCAGCGGCATCTTGGCGAGCTGGGTGATGATCTGGTCGGCGGCGGGGAACACGAAGCCGTCGAACTGGATCTCGCACACCGGGCGGTAGCCGCGCAGCGCGAGGCCGATGGCGGTGCCGATGATGCCCGACTCGGCGAGGGGGGTGTCGATGACGCGGCTCTCGCCGAAGTCCTTCTGCAGCCCGTCGGTGACCCGGAAGACGCCGCCGAGCTTGCCGACGTCCTCGCCCATGATGAGGACCTTGGGGTCGTCCTCCATCGCCTTGCGCAGGCCCTCGTTGAGGGCTTTGGCCATGGTCAGCGTGACCGGCGTGCTCATGACTCGCCTCCCTCGAAGCTCGCGAGGTAGGCGGCGAACTGCTCCTTCTCCTCGGCGAGCAGGGCGTTCGGCTCGGCGTAGACGTGGTCGAAGATGTCGAGGGGGCGGGGGTCGGGCAGTTCGAGGCAGCGTTTGCGCACCTCGCGGCCGAGGCGGGCGGCCTCGGCGTCGATGGCGTCGAAGAAGTCCTGGTCGGCGTGCTGGTTCCTGAAGAGGTACGCCTTGACCCGCTCGATCGGGTCCTTCAGCTTCCACGCCTCCAGCTCGCCGGCGACGCGGTAGCGGGTCGGGTCGTCGGACGTGGTGTGCGCGCCCATGCGGTAGGTGAACGCCTCGATCAGCGTGGGGCCCTGGCCCTCGCGGGCGTTGCGCAGCGCCTGGCGGGTGACCGCGAGGCAGGCGAAGACGTCGTTGCCGTCCACCCGGATGCCGGGGAAGCCGAAGCCGCTGGCCCGCCGGTAGAGGGGGATCCTGGACTGCTTCTCCAGCGGCTCGGAGATGGCCCACTGGTTGTTCTGGCAGAAGAACACGACGGGGGCGTTGAAGACCGAGGCCCAGATGAACGACTCGTTGACGTCGCCCTGGGAGGTGGCGCCGTCGCCGAAGTACACGATGGTGGCGGCGTCGGCGCCGTCGCGCTGCACGCCCATGGCGTAGCCGACGGCGTGCAGGGTCTGGGCGCCGATCACGATCGTGTACAGGTGGAAGTTGTGGTCGGCCGGGTCCCATCCGCCGTTGCTCACCCCCCGGAACAGGCCGAGCAGGTACAGCGGGTCCACCCCCCGGCACCAGGCCACGCCGTGCTCGCGGTACGTGGGGAAGGCCATGTCGGTGTCGGCGAGGGCGCGGGCCGAGCCGATCTGCGCGGCCTCCTGCCCGAGCAGCGACGCCCAGATGCCGAGCTCGCCCTGTCGTTGCAGCGCGACGGCCTCCATGTCTATCCGCCGGACCAGGACGAGGTCGCGGTACAGCTCACGGACCTCCTCCGGGGTCAGGTCGATGTCGTAGTCCGGGTGCTCGACCCGCTCACCTTCGGGGGTCAGCAGCTGGACGAGCTCTGGGGGTGCCTCGGCACCACGAGAGGCGTCGACTGTCACGTGCCGCTCCTGCGCGTTCGGGGCCGTACCAGTGGGATCGCCACCGTCAACCGGCCGGTTAACGAGCGCTTAGTACCGACGGGTGGTGGTACGTAGGCGTTTGTGGACATCGTGGCAGAAGGCAGTGGCCCCTGCGCAAGGCCATGACGGCTGTCGTCCACACTTCCCCCGTTCCCGGTCGCTCCCTCCGCACACGTTAGGCTGGTCGCGCCGGTCAGGCAGAGGACGTTGGACGAACAGGGAGGGACACGTGGCACGCGTCATCGTCGACGTCATGCTCAAGCCGGAGATCCTCGATCCCCAGGGGCAGGCGATCGCCCGTGCGCTGCCCCGGCTGGGCTTCCCCGGGGTGGCCGAGGTGCGGCAGGGCAAGCGCTTCGAGGTGGAGATCGACGGGCCGGCCGACGAGACCGCACTCGCGCAGGTCAGGAAGATGGCCGAAACCCTCCTGGCGAACACCGTGATCGAGGACTACTCTGTGCGGGTCGAGGGCTAGCCGGGCACCCCAGGACACCGGCCCGCTTTCGCAAATCACCGCAAAAGCAACTTTTGGCTGACCTGAACGCAAGCGTCTGACCAACAGTAAATAACAACAGCGTGATTTTGCGGTTAGCCCTGATTCTCCGGGGAACCTCCCCAACGTGACTTTCGGCGCCACGGAGGGGTGCGGTGGACATTGAGTTCTCGTTGGCCTTGCCGCGGGATGCCATAGGCATTCCCATGGTGCGGCGGGTCCTGGGAGACACGCTTCGCTGCATCGGTGTGTCGGAGGAATGCGTCGAGGACATGCTCCTCGCGACGTCGGAGGCGTGCGCCAACGCCGTCCGGCACGGGGGACCCGCCAAACGGTACGAGGTGTGCGCCGCCATCGGCGACGGCCGGTGCGAGCTGCGCATCGTGGACGGCGGCCTCGGTCTCGGGGCCATCCCCCGGCAGCTCCCGTCCGGCGACGCCGAGCACGGCCGCGGCATCATGATCATGCAGTCGGTGGTGGACGAGATCTCCTTTCACATCACCCCCGGCAGCGGCACCACCGTCCTGCTCCGCAAGGAGCTGGACTGGGACCGGGACTTCCTGGCTCACCACGACCGTGAACTGGCCGCGGTCTGACCGTCCCGGCGCTCGGGGCGGTGTCCTTCCGGCATCCGGCCGCGGGTAGCCTGAACGTACCGCCGCAGACCGCCGTCCGATGAGTGAGACGCGCGGAGCGGCGCTCGCGTGCGGAGGGTACGAAAGCCATGGGTGCTGCCCGGGTGGGCGTGGTCACTTTTCCCGGAACTCTCGACGACCAGGATGCGACACGGGCCGTCAGGAACGCCGGCGGCGAGGCCGTCCCGCTGTGGCACGCCGATCACGACCTGCGGGGCGTCGACGCGGTGTTCCTGCCCGGCGGGTTCTCCTACGGCGACTACCTGCGCTGCGGCGCGATCTCCAGGTTCGCCCCGCTCATGCAGGAGCTGATCCCCGCGGCCCGCGCCGGCCTGCCCGTGCTCGGCACGTGCAACGGCTTCCAGATCCTCTGCGAGGCCCACCTGCTGCCCGGCGCGCTCACCCGCAACCAGGGCCTCCACTACGTGTGCCGCGACCAGCGGATCCGGGTGGAGCGCAACGGCACGCCGTGGACCTCCGACTACACCGAGGGCCAGGAGCTCCTGCTGCCCGTCAAGCACGGCGAGGGGCGGTACGTCGCCGACTCCGCGACCCTCGCGGAGCTGGAGGAGTCCGGCCGGGTGCTGTTCCGGTACGTCGGCGGCAACCCCAACGGCTCCATGAACGACATCGCGGGCATCAGCAACGAGGCCGGCAACGTCGTGGGCCTCATGCCCCACCCCGAGCACGCCGTCGAGGAGCTCACCGGTGCCCCCGGTGTGGACGGCCGCGGCTTCTTCAGCTCCATCCTGAAGAAGTTCGCCGACCTGTGAACGTACCGGCGCACGCGACCAGGCCTGGCGCGCGAGGAGAGCAGATGATCGATTCGGTCAAGCGGGCGGCGGAGACCCCCGAGGAGCCCCAGCCCTACGCCGAGCTCGGCATGAAGGCCGACGAGTACGACCGGGTGCGTGCCATCCTCGGCCGCCGGCCCACGTCGTCCGAGCTCGCCATCTACTCGGTGATGTGGAGCGAGCACTGCTCCTACAAGTCGTCCAAGGTGCACCTGCGCCAGTTCGCCACCAAGGCCCCGCGGTCGGAGGCGCTGCTGGTCGGCATGGGCGAGAACGCCGGCGTGGTGGACATCGGCGACGGCTGGGCGGCCACCTTCAAGATCGAGTCGCACAACCACCCGTCCTACGTCGAGCCCCGCCAGGGCGCGGCCACCGGTGTCGGCGGCATCGTGCGCGACATCATGGCCATGGGTGCCCGCCCGGTCGCGGTGATGGACTCGCTGCGGTTCGGCGCGCTCGACGCCCCCGACACCCGCAGGGTCCTGCCCGGTGTGGTCGACGGCATCAGCTTCTACGGCAACTGCCTCGGCCTGCCCAACATCGGCGGCGAGGTGGCCTTCGACCCCTGCTACACCGGGAACCCGCTGGTCAACGCCCTGTGCGTGGGCCTGCTCCGCAAGGACGACATCAAGCTGGCCACCGCGCCCGGCCCCGGGAACAAGGTGGTGCTGTTCGGCGCCCGCACCGGCCCTGACGGCATCGGCGGCGCCTCGGTGCTGGCCTCGGCCACCTTCGAGGACGAGTCGCACGCCAAGCGTCCCGCCGTCCAGGTGGGCGACCCGTTCATGGAGAAGCTCCTCATCGAGTGCTGCCTGGAGCTGTTCGAGGCCGACGTGGTGGTCGGCATCCAGGACCTCGGCGCGGCCGGGGTGTCCTGCGCCACCACCGAGCTGGCGGCCAAGGGCACCGGAGGCATGCACGTCGACCTCGATCTCGTCCCGCTGCGCGACCCGTCGCTGCGGCCGGAGGAGATCTTGATGAGCGAGTCGCAGGAACGCATGATGGCCGTGGTCACCCCCGAGGACATCGACGCCTTTCTGGCGATCTGCGCCCGCTGGGACGTGCCCGCCACCGTCATCGGCGAGGTCACCGGCACCGGGCGCCTCGTGATGACCTGGCGCGGCGAGGTGATCGTCGACATCCCGCCGGGCACCGCCGCCGACGAGGGCCCGGTCTACGAGCGGCCCTACCACGAGCCGGCCGGGCAGGCGGCGCTGAACGCCGACCACCCCGCGCGGCTGCCCCGGCCCGCCGACCTGCGGGCCACGCTGCTCGACCTGCTCGGCTCGCCGAACATCGCGTCCAAGGAATGGGTGACCTCGCAGTACGACCGGTACGTCCGGGGCAACACCGTGCTCGCGATGCCCGCCGACGCGGGGGTGCTGCGGGTCGGCGAGATCATGCCGGGGGCCGCGGAGACCCGCCGCGGCATCGCGCTCGCCACCGACGGCAACGGCAGGTACGCGCGGCTCGACCCGTACGCCGGGGCGCAGCTCGCGCTGGCCGAGGCGTACCGCAACGTCGCGGTCACCGGGGCGCGCCCGCTCGCGGTGACCAACTGCCTGAACTTCGGCTCGCCTGAGGACCCCGAGGTGATGTGGCAGTTCGCCGAGGCCGTCCGCGGCCTCGCCGATGCCTGCCGCACCCTCGGCGTGCCGGTGACCGGCGGCAACGTGTCGTTCTACAACCAGACCGGCGCCACGGCGATCCACCCGACCCCGGTCATCGGGGTGCTCGGGGTGCTGGACGACGTCGCGCGGCGCGTCCGGCACGGCTTCACCGCACCCGGGCTGAAGGTGCTGCTGCTCGGCGAGACCCGCGACGAGTTCGGCGGCTCGGAGTGGGCGCACCGCACGCACGGCCACCTCGGCGGGCTGCCGCCGGTGGCCGACCTGGAGGCCGAGCGCACCCTGGCGGACGTGCTGGTGACGGCCGCCGCGCGCGGGCTGCTCGAAGGCTCCCACGACGTCTCGGACGGCGGGCTCGGCGTCACGCTCGCCGAGTGCGCGCTGGCCCAGGGCGTCGGCGCGTCGGTGCGGCTCCCGGTGGACGACCCGTTCACCGGGCTGTACAGCGAGTCGGCGGCCCGCGCCGTCGTCACGGTGCGGCCGGAGGCGTTCGAGGAGTTCGCCGAGCTGTGCGCCTCGGCCGGGCTGCCCTGCTACGGGCTCGGCACCACGGGCGGGGACGACCTCGTGGTGGAGGGGGTGTTCACGGTCCCGGTGGCCGAGCTGCGTGAGACGCACCAGGCGCCGCTGCCGGCCGTGCTCAACTAGACGGTTCCCGGCGGTGGCTCCCCCACGGAGCCACCGCCGCGCACGCCGGCCGAGGTCCTGAGCATGGATTACGGTCGGCGCGCCAAAAGTATCGGATGTTTCGGGCGAGCCGTTAACGGCACACAGCTCGGTTCGATCTCGATATCCACTCAGGTTTCACGCGCGTCACTTCCCCGCGCCATCGAACGGGATAATCGTCCACGTGCAGGGGGATTCGACCGGGCCTCCGGAGGCGACCGTGCCCTCGACCGAGAAAAACGAGCGAATCGCCGCGGCCGATCCGTACCTCCCACCGGCCACCCAGCCGATCCGCAGCGTCGTGTGGGCGTTCCACATGATCGTGCCGCTGCTCGGGTTGTGGCTGCTGCTGGCGTTCCCCGAGCAGCTCAACATCGAGTGGGAACACCCGCCGAGCCACTTCGCGCTCATCGTGGCCATCGCGGGTGTCAACGTCGTGCTCGGCCTGATGATCAGCCAGGCCGCCTCGCGGCGCGACGACGCCCGGCTGCTGCTGGTGTCGCTGGTCTTCCTGGCCTGCGCCGGGTTCTTCCTCCTGCACGGGCTGGCCACCCCCACGATCATCCTGGCCAAGGGCAGCTACGGCTTCGACATCGGGCAGCCCGTGGGGCTGCTGGTGGCCTCGGTGCTGGCGTTCGTGTCGTCGCTGCCGCTCGGCGAGCGCGCCGCCAAGGCGGTGATCGCCCGGGCCGACCTGCTGCGGGCCGGCCTCATCGTGCTGCTGGTGCTGTGGGGATGGGCCTCGCTGGTCGAGGGCCTGACCCCGCTCAGCGCACCGCCGCCGAAGGGCGGCGCGACCATCGGCTTCCTCTCCTGGGTGGGCGCCGCGCTGTTCGGGGTGGCGGCTCTGCAGACGTTCCGCATCCACCGGCGGCGGCCGTCCGCGATGCTGATCAGCCTGGTCACGGCGTACGCGCTGCTGTGCGAGTCGATGATCGCCGGGTTCTTCCGGCCCAACTGGCTGCTGTCGTGGTGGGAGTGGCACCTGCTGCTCACCATGGCGTTCGCGTTCGTCGCCTACAGCGCCTACATCCAGTTCCGCCGCGAGGGCTCCAGCCAGGGGCTGTTCGACTCGGTGGCGCTGGCCGCCACGGTGCGGCGCATCCAGGCGCGCTACGACGAGGCGCTGGAGGAGCTGGTCGGCCACCTGCGCCGCATGGGCGAGCGTGGCGCGGACGAGGCGCCGCTCGCCACGCGGCTGGCCGGGAAGTTCCGGCTCACCGAGGGGCAGGCGGCCGTGCTCGACCGGGCCGGGGAGGCCCTCGCCGCCGAACGGGAGCTGTCGCTGCGCCTCGGGGCGCTGGTGGACGTCGGACGGCGGGCGCGGGTGGGGCTGCGCGAGGAGGACCTGCTGCACGACGCGCTGGAGCGGGTGCGGCAGGCGTACGGCGAGGTGCGCATCGGGCTGGTGCACGGCGGGCGCGTCGAGATCGGCGGCCGGGCGTACGGCGTGGCCGACTTCGAGGGCGACGAGCCGGTGACCGGCGGCGGCGCGGTGGTGCACCCGCTGACCGTCAAGGGGGTGCTCGCCGGGGCGCTTGAGGTGCCGGTGGGCACCACCCGGCAGGACGAGGCGCTCGCCGCCACCCTGGCCAGCCAGTTGTCCATCGCGCTGGAGAACGCCCGGTTGTACCGCGAGCTGGAGACGCTGTTCCGGCAGTACATGTCGCCCGACGTGGCGGCGTCCCTGCTGGCCGACCCCGGGCAGGCGGCGCTCGGCGGGTCGCTGGTCGAGCTGACGGCGCTGTTCGCCGACCTCAAGGGGTTCACGTCCTTCTCGGAGAAGGTGTCGCCCGGCGAGATCGTCGAGATGCTCAACCGGTACCACACCGCGGCGGTGCCGTGCGTGCTGCGGCACGGCGGCACGATCGTGCAGTTCGTCGGGGACGCCCTGCTCGCGTTGTTCAACGCCCCCGCCGAGCAGGAACGGCACGCCGAGATGGCGGCGCGGGCCGGGCTCGCGATGCAGGCCGAGGCGGAGAAGATCGCCGCGGGCAACCCCGGCTACCCGCGGTTCCGGGTCGGCATCAACACCGGCATGGCGCTGGTCGGCAACATCGGCAGCCCCGAGTTGCGCGGCTTCAACGCGATGGGCGACGCGGTGAACGTCGCCGCCCGCTTCGAGGCGCTGGCCACGCCAGGCACTGTGGTCATCGGGGCCACCACCCGCGAGCAGATCGGCGACGCCGCCAAGGTGCGGCCGCTCGGCCCGCTCACCCTGAAGGGCAAGGAGCGGAGCGTGGAAGCGTTCGTGCTCACCGCCCTGGACTGAACCGCCGCGCCGGCGCCGGGCACAATCGGACGCACGGCACGAAACTGGAGGCACGATGATGTCCTCGCCGGCCCCTGAACCGGGCGAATTCCTGGCGTTGCTCAGCGAAGACGAGATCGCGGACCTGCGTGAGAGCGGGCGCAAGCGGCGGTGGGACCGCGGCGCCACCGTGATGTCCGAGGGCGACACCTCCGACTGGGCGCTGGTGCTCACGTCCGGCCGGGTCAAGGTGTCCTCGCACACGGCGAGCGGCACCGAGGTCGTGCTCGCCATCCGCGGCCCCGGCTCCCTGCTGGGCGACATGTCGGTCATCAGCGGCGAGCCCCGCTCCGGCACGGTGACCGCCCTGGAGCCCGTCGAGGGCTACGTCATCCGCGACTTCGCCGGCTTCCTCAAGGAGCACGGCCGCGTGGCCGTGCTGCTCCTGAAGCTGGTGGTGGGCCGCCTGCGCGACTCCGACCGCAAACGCATCGAATACGGCGCCTTCGACACCACAGGCCGCGTGGCCACCCGGCTCGTGGAACTGGCCGAACGTTTCGGCGAACCCTCCAACGGCGCCGTCAAGGTCGCCCTCCCCCTCTCCCAGGACGAACTCGCCGGATGGACCGGCGCCTCCCGGGAAGCGGTGAGCAAGGCCCTGCGCTCCCTGCGCGACCGCGGCCTGATCGAGACCGGCCGCCGCCGCGTCGTCATCTACGACCTGGAGGGCCTGCGCAAACGCGCCCGCTGAGTGGCATAACCGAATTGACGCTATAGGGCGCCCCAAAGCGGACGTACGCCGTACGTCAGACTTGTCGTCATGGTCGCTCTCCCCGAGACCGCCGCCCCCCTGCCAGGAACCCCGGAATACGCGCGAAAGCTGCGCTACGCGTGGCGGGTCTGCTCGGTCACCAGCCTCGGGCTCGTGCTGATCGGGATCAACGCCAGCACGCTGAACGTCGCGTTGCCCTCGGTGGTGCGTCACTTCGAGGCCGGGGCGTTCGCCGCCTCGTGGATCCTGTTGTCGTACCTGCTGGTCAACACCACCACGCTGGTCTTCTTCGGCCGGGTCGCCGATCTGGTCGGGCGGCGCGAGGTCTACCTCATCGGGTTCGCGCTGTTCACGCTGTGCTCGCTGCTTGCGGGACTGTCGCCGGACGTCGGCGTGCTCATCGCCATGCGGGCCCTGCAGGGGCTCGCCTCGGCGATGATCCTCGCCAACGGGACCGTCATCATCACCGACGCCTTCCCGCCCGACCGGCTCAGCCAGGGCATGGGCGTCTACATCGGCACCCTGTCGGTCGCCCAGCTCGCGGGCCCCACCCTCGGCGGGCTGGTCGCCGACACCCTCGGCTGGCAGTGGGTCTTCTGGGGGAACGTGCCCCCCGGCGTGATCGGCCTGGCCTGGGGCTGGATGACGCTGCGCCGCGTGACCCCCGGCCCGCGCACCCCCATCGACCTCGCGGGCAACCTGATCGTCTTCGCCGCGTTGTCCGCCCTGCTGATCGCCCTGTCCGACGCGGGCTCGCACGGCCTCGGCGGCCCGGTGACGGTCACCGGCCTGGCGATCTTCCTGGTGCTGCTCCCGCTGCTCTTCCTCGCCGAGCGCCGCGCGTCCCACCCGGTGCTCGACCCGCGGTTGTTCGGGCACCGCATGCTCACCTACGCCAACCTGGCCTCGTTCTGCACCGCACTGTCGAGGTCGGCCCTGGTGCTGCTGGTCTCGCTGTACTTCCAGGCCGCGCGGGGCATCGACGCCTTCACCGCCGCCCTCGGCGTGCTCCCCGTCCCCATCGGCATGGCGCTCGCCTCCCCCGTGGCCGGGGCGCTCGGCCGCCGGTTCTCGCCGTACTCCCTCTCCGTCACCGGGTGCGTCCTCAACTGCGCCGGCCTGCTCATCCTGACCTTGTCGACGGACACCGGCACGCCGTACTGGCTGATCGGGACCGGGCTGTTCCTCGCGGGCGCGGGCAACGGCGCCTTCCTCACCGGCAACACCACGCAGGTGATGTCCGCCCTGCCGCCCGGCGGCCTCGGCGTCGTCAACGGCTTCCGGCTGATGATCATGAACGTCGGCATCGTGCTGAGCGTCGCCACCACCCTCACCGTCCTCACCGGCACCCTCACGCCCCCGCTGCGCGACCTCGTGTACGCGGGCACTCTCTCCCGCCTCACCCCGGTCGCCGTGGACCACCTGATGACCGGCTTCACCTGCACCTACGTCGTGTTGTTCGCCGTCGCGGCCGCCGGGTCGGTCCTCGCCGCCCTCGCCCGCGGCCCCCGCGAGCCGTCTACGCCTTCTTGGCGGCCATGGTCTCGACGCCGCTGAGCAGCAGGTCGACGCCGAACGCGAAGTAGTGCTCGACGTCCGGGGGCGCGGCGGCGATCGTGCCGTACTCGACGACGTGCGGGAAACGGTCGCGCGGCAGGGCCTCCAGGCGCAGGGCGCGCTGGCGGCGGCGTTCCGTCTCGTCGACCTCCGGGTCCTGCGGGCAGTCGGGGCGGCCCTCGACCAGGGCGATGGCGCCGTTCAGCAGGTATGACGAGATGGAGAAGCTCTCGCTGAGCGTGAAGCCGGCCTCGGTGAGGACGTCCAGCGCGACCTCGGTGGCGCGGTTGAAGCTGTCGACGCAGTGCTTGTCCTCGACCGCGGTGAGGATGCCGGGCAGCGAGGGGTGCTCGCGCATCGTGCGCACCACGGCCTCGACCAGCAGGCGCAGCCGCTCGCGCCACGGGTCGTCCGGCGCGTACCCGGCGGTGACCCCCGCGAGCACGTGCTCGGCGAGGCCGGCCATCAGCTCCTCCTTGTTCTTGAAGTGCCAGTACAGCGCCATGGGCGTGACGCCGAGCCGGGCGGCGAGACGGCGGATGGTGACAGCGTCCACGCCCTCCTCGTCGGCCAGCGCCATCGCCTGGTCGATCACGGTGTCCCGGGTGAGTTTGTCTGCGGCCACTTGACAACTATACGGCGTACGGGTTCTCCTGTACACCGTACTTGTACGCCGTACATGTACTGCGTAGAGGAGCTTCTCGATGAATCGTCGATGGTGGGCGCTGGTGGCGGTCTCGCTGGCCACCTTCATGACCTATCTGGACAACAACGTGGTCAACGTGGCACTGCCGACCATCCAGCGCGACCTCGGGCTGACGATCTCCGGCCTGGAATGGATCGTCAGCGGCTACATCCTGGTGTTCGCCGGGTTGCTGCCGGCGGGCGGGCGGCTCGCCGACGTGTTCGGGCAGCGGCGGATCTTCATGATCGGGCTGACGGTGTTCACGCTGGCGTCCACGGCCGCCGGGTTGTCCACGGACGGCACCACGCTGGTCCTCAGCCGGGGGGTGCAGGGCATCGGCGCCGCCCTGCTCACACCCACCGCGCTCAGCCTGATCCCGCGGATCTTCCCGGACACCCGGGAGCGCAACACGGCGGTGGGCCTGTGGAGCGCCGTCGGGGCCCTGGCGCTGGCGTTCGGGCCGCTCACCGGGGGTTTCATCAGCGAGAACTGGGACTGGGGCTGGATCTACCTGATCAACGCGCCCATCGGCGTGCTGACGCTCGCGCTCGGCGCCTGGGCCCTGCCGCGGGCGTCCGAGCGGTCCTCGGGCTCTCGCCTGGACCTGCCCGGGGTGCTGACCTCCACGACGGCGCTGTTCGCGCTGACCTACGCCCTCATCGAGGGTGAGGGCCGCGGCTGGACGTCCGCGATCACCCTGGGCTCCTTCGCCCTCGCCGCCGTGGCCGCCGTGCTGTTCGTCGTGATCGAGCGGCGGGTGGCGCAGCCGATGATCGACCTGTCGCTGTTCCGTGACCGGGTGTTCAGCGGCGGGCTGACCTCCATGGGGTTGTGGTCGTTCGGCGTGTTCGGCATCTACTTCTTCACCGCGCTGTGGCTGCAGAACGTGCTCGGCTACTCGCCCGTCGAGGCGGGTGCGGCGTTCATCCCGATGGCCCTGCTGATCGCGGCCCTCGCCGCCGTCGCCCCGCGGATCGCCGCGCGGTTCGGCACCGGCCCCACCGTGGCCACCGGGCTGGCGCTGATGTCCGGCGCGGCGCTCGCGCTGTCCTTCACCGGGGCGGGCAGCGCGTACGCCGACCTGCTGCCGTGGTTCCTGGTGTACGGCCTCGGCGCCGGTCTGCTGGTGCCGCTGACCACCGCCGTCCTGGACACCCTGCCGGCGGGCCGCGCCGGCGTGGCGTCCGGCACGCTGAACGTCTCCCGCGAGGTCTTCGGCCTGCTGGGCATCACGATCCTCGGCGCCGTGCTCAACGCCCGGCAGAACTCGTCCCTGGGCACCGGCGCCGCCCCGCTGACCGCGTTCCTGGACGGCTACCAGCTCGCGCTGGTCATCGCCGCGGCCATCATCGCCCTCGGCGTGCCGCTGAGCCTGCTCACCCTGCGCCGCCGGTCCCCTCAGGCCCCCGCCGTCCCCGAGCCGCAGAAGGTGCTCGAACCCGTGGCCTGACACGCGGCGGCCTCGCCGGGGTCCCCGGCGAGGCCGTTCTCGTTCACGCGGGCTAGTTGTACGGGTTGTCGTAGTCCCGGCGTTTGGTGCGCTCGGTGTAGACGTTGTTGGGGAACTCCGAGCTGACCAGGATCAGGCTCACGCTGGTGATGGTGGAGCCGTAGTTGATCTCCGCGGCGTGGGGGGTCGCGGTGTAGAAGCTCGGGCACACCGCCGTCGAGGACCCGCCGCTCCAGTAGAGGTTGGTGTAGTTGACACCGTTGATGAGGACCCGGACGTACGGGGCGGTGAAGCTCGACCGGCGGCACAGCGACAGGTCGTAGTAGATCTTCGTGTTCCCGTCGTCGAAGTACAGGTTGCCGTCGACCCGGGCCAGTTCGGTGGAACCGCCGTTGCCGTAGGTGACGGCCCATACGGTGAGGGGCGATCCGTAGGTCGCGTGCGCCGGGGTCACCGGCAGGAGCAGCGCGACGAGTGCGACGAGTGCGAGCGTGAGCGACCTGAACGTGCGATGGCGTCTGACGCTGGACAGCACCGCATCCCTCCTTAGACCTGACGGCCGGCGCACCTTGGCGCCGGATCTCCTTCAGAATCCACACGAGCCGGACGGTGTCCACGCCGGGCGCCACAGCCCGGGATCGGGCCGGTCACTAATGGTCCTGCGGGTGTGCCGTTAAGGGACGGCGCCGCCGTCCGCCGCCGCCTCACCAGGCTGGACCGAATTCGGTGATGCCCGTTCCCCTTGTCGCGGGGGTGTGAAATTTCATCGCCGAGGATGCGGGCCGCCGTGACGAAATCCGATCAAGAAAGGGCGGGCCCGGCCCCGTCGCGGAGCCGGGCCGTACGACGCCGGAGGATCAGACGGGGCTGGGCTCCTCCAGCGCCGCCCGCGCCGACTCCTGCTCCTGCTCGCGCCGGTACTCGCGCACCGAGTACGCGACGGCCGCGGCCCAGGCGACCGCGATCCCGGCGCACACGGTCAACTGCACGCCCCCCGGGGCGCCGACCCAGTCACTGCGCAGCAGGGTGCGCACGTTGGTCAGCACGATCACCCCGCCCACCGCGGACCCGAGGATCCTCGGCGGCACATGCCGCACCAGCCACGCCGCGATCGGCGCCGCGATCACCCCGCCCAGCAGCAACACGCCGACCCAGGCGAAGTCGATGTTCTGCGACCCGATCCCCACCAGGAACCCCGCACTGGCCGCGACCGCCACGAGGAACTCGCTGGCGTCCACGGACCCGATCACCTTCCGCGGCAGGATCCGCCCACTCGCCAGGATCGCCGGCGTGCCCACCGGCCCCCAGCCACCTCCGCCGGTGGCGTCCACGAACCCCCCCACCAGCCCGAGCGGCGCCAGGAACCGCCGCCGCAGCGGCTTGCCGAGGTTCCCGCGCGGCAACCCGAACGCCGTGAACCGCACGAGGATGTAAGCCCCCAGCACCAAAAGGATCAGCGACATCACCGGCGCCGCGAACTCGGTGGACAGATGCGACAGAAAGGTCGCCCCCGCGAACGCCCCGACGGCCCCCGGCACCCCGATCTTCCCGACGACCTTCCAATCGACGTTCCCGAACCGCCAGTGCGCCACCCCCGACGCCAGTGTCGTCCCGATCTCCGCCAGATGCACCGTCGCCGAAGCAGCCGCCGCGTTCGTCCCGATCGCCAGCAGAAGCGTGGTCGAGGTGACTCCGTAGGCCATCCCCAGACTGCCGTCGACGAGCTGAGCGGCCAGACCGACCAGCCCGAGCAGGATGAGCGAGCGCACGCGTCCCCCTTAATCCACTATTCCTACTTAATGCATAGGAATACGATGGATCTCCCCTACCTGTCAAGGTCGCGTTCTGACTTCGCAGCGATGCTTACATTCAGACGTAACCTTCGCTGCGACGACTGCGTAAGCTTCGCTGCATGAAGCAACCGCAGGCGCTCCGAGCGGTCAGCGAGCACGCCGCCGGCCAATGGGGCCTGGTGACCGCCGCCCAAGCCAGGGCCGCGGGCCTCACGGCGGTCGACCTCCTGCGGCTGACCGAGGCGGAGCTCCTGGAGAACGTCGGCCACGGCGTCTACCTCGTCGCCGGCGCGGTCCCCCCGAAGCACCAGGAGATCAAGGTCGCCTGGCTGCGCCTGAACCCCGGCACCCCCGCGTGGCGGCGCCAGCGTCCTGAGACGTACGAAGGCGTGATCTCCCACGCCTCAGCGTGCGTACTTCACGACATCGGCGACATCCCCGCCACCACCGTCACGATCTCCACCCCCCGCCGCCGCACCACCCGTGAGCCGAACGTGCGCCTGCTCCAGCGCGCCGTCGACCCGGCGGACGTCACCCTGATCGACGGCCTCCCGGTCACCACCCCGGAACGCACCATCGTGGACCTCCTCGCCGACCGGGCCGACGGCGGCCACATCGCCGGCGCCCTGGCCGACGCCCGGCACCGGTCCCTGCTCGACCTCCGCACCCTCGCTCCCCGCGCCACTCCCTACGCCAAGTCCTACGGCCTCCCCCCGGCCGCCACAGGCCACGACCTCGTGGCCCACCTCCTCAAGCAACCCCGCCTCCCACCCCCGCCCGACCTGCTCACCCGCGCCCTGGCCCTCGGCCTCACCCTCACCAGGGCACTCGCGAACCCCCCACCGGACAGGGACCCCTCGTGACGCAGATCTACGCCACCCCGCAGGCGTTCGACAAGGCCATCAAGCAACGGGCCAAGCTTCTCGCCGAGCAGCAGGGCGCCGACGTCGGAATGATCCTCCGCAACTACTTCTTCGACCGCCTGACGGCGAGGATCTTCCACGACGACCCGGACGGCTGGCTGCTGAAAGGCGGCCAGGCACTCCTGGTCCGCTATCCGAGAGGCGCCCGCTTCAGCCGCGACATCGACCTCCAGCGTCCCACCGAGAACGTCGAGGAGGCGCTGAGCGCCCTGCGGCGGGCGGCCGCCCTGGACCTCGGGGACTTCTTCGTCTTCACCCCTGCCGCCACACGAGAGCACGCCGACGAGGCGGGCGGGGCCCGGCAGGCGTTCACCATCGCCCTCGGCGCACGGGACATGGGCACGCTCACCGTGGACGTCGTGGCCGGCCGCCACCCCGTGGGCACGCCCGAGGTGGTGGATCTGACCCCCGGCATCCCCCTCCTCTGGCCGGACGACTGGCCGCGGATCCAGCTCTACCCGCTGGTCGACCACCTGGCCGACAAGATCTGCGCCATGTACGAGCACCGCCGCGGCATCGCCTCCACCAGATTCCGCGACCTGGCGGACATCCTCCTGGTCAGCCAGCGGGAGCGACTGGACGGAGCCGCCGTGCGACTGGCCCTGTCCACAGAGGTACGCCGCCGCATCGCCCTCGGGACCGACGTACGGCTACCCGCCCGATTCACCGTGCCCGACCCCGGCTGGCGCCTCGGCTACCCCAAGGCGGCCCAGGAGGTGATCGGACTCCAGGGCTGCCGCTCACTGGCCGAAGCCCAGGCGGCGGCCGACGCCTTCCTCACCCCGCTGCTGTCCGGCCCTCCCCCGGGCACCTGGCAGCCCGGCGCGGCCCGATGGGTCACACCGCCGCCCGCCCGGCCGGCCGAGGGCTCTCCGGTCGCCTGAGAGCCCTCGCCGGTTGTGGGTCAGGAGCCGATCTTCTTGCCCTGGGGGTGCCAGGCGACGGCGACCGAGGGGCGGGGCTGGCTGGTGCCGCCGTCGGGCCAGTGGCTGGCGGGGGCGTCGGGGGTGGCGCCGGTGATCTCGCCGGGGTGCTGGACGGCGACGAAGACGCTCTTCTGGTCCTCGGTGATCAGGGGGCCGCAGGTCTCGGCGCCGTAGGGGACGGTCAGGAACTGGCGGACGTGGCCTCGGTCGGGGCCGGCCAGGGGCATGGCGAACAGGCCGTCGTTCTTGCCCAGGGCGTTGCCGTCGGTGGAGATCCACAGGTTGCCTTCTCTGTCGAAGGCCACGTTGTCGGGGCAGGAGATCGGGGAGACCTTGGTCTTGTCGAAGCCGGCGAAGTACGTCGACGGGTCGGCCGGGTCGCCGCAGACCAGCGGGAGGGACCACGTGAAGGTCGTCGCGGCGGCGTCGTCGCGGCGCTCGGCGATCTCCAGGATCTGGCCGTGCCGGTTGGCGGCGCGGGGGTTGGCCTCGTCGGCCTGGGCGGCGGTGCGGGCCGTGTTGTTGGTGAGGGCCACGTAGACGGCGCCGTTGACGGGGTTGCGCTCCATGTCCTCGGGGCGGTCCATCTTGGTGGCGCCCACCTTGTCGGCGGCGACGCGGGTGTGGACGAGGACCTCGGCGGCGGTCATGCCCTCGACGAACGAGCGGTCGCCGCTGACCAGCGGGATCCAGGTGCCGGTGCCGTCGAAGCCGCCGTCGGCGGGCAGGGCGCCGGTGCCGTCGATCTCGCCGGGGCTGTCACCGGTGAACGTGGCGACGTACAGGGTGCCCTCGTCCAGCAGGGACCGGTTGTGCCGGTCGAAGCCGGGGATGTAGCGGTCCTTGGAGACGAACTTGTAGATGTACTCGAACCGGCTGTCGTCCCCCATGTACGCCACGACGCGGCCGTCCCTGGCGAGCGTGGTGGTGGCGCCCTCATGGGCGAGGCGGCCGAGGGCGGTGCGCTTGATCGGGGTGCTGTCGGGGTCGAAGGGGTCGATCTCGACGATCCACCCGAACCTGTTGATCTCGTTCGGGTGCTTGGCGAGGTCGAACCGCTCCTCCACCCGGTCGAAGCGCCGGTTGCCGCTCGGGACGGCGGTGGTGGTGTTCACGCCGTACCGGGTCAGGTACGGCTTCTGCGCCTCGGGCACGCCGTTGCCGCCGACGAAGTACTGGTTCCAGTTCTCCTCGCCGCTGAGCACGGTCTTCCAGGGGGTGGTGCCGCCCGCGCAGTTGTTGAGCATGCCGTAGACGGTGGTGCCGCGCGGGTCGGCGGCGGTCCTCAGCAGGGCGGAGCCGGCGGCGGGGCCGGTGAGGCGCATCTTGGTCTGCACGGTGACGCGGCGGTTGTACCGGCGGCGCCCCCGGGTGACGAGCTTCCACTGCCCGGTGCGGCCGGAACGCTCCACCTCGACGACAGATCCGCCGTGGGCGGCCATGGCGATGGCGATCTGCTCGAGCGGGGCGGCGTCGCCGGTGGTGTAGCCGCGGAACATGAGGTTCTCGTCGGTGTACTCGTGGTTGACCCACAGCAGGCCGCGGTCGTCGCCGAGCGGGAAGAAAGTGACGAAGTCGCAGTTGTAGCCGAACTGCTTGGCCTGGGCGCGGGCCGTCTGGTTCTCGAAGTCGAACGCCGGCGCGTCCGGCAGCACGGGGTCGCCCCAGCGCACCACGATGGCGGAACGGTAGCCGTCCGCGACGGTGAGCGCGTCCAGCGAGTTCGGCGCCACGGGGGTGAAGCTCAGGCCGCGGGAGCCGTGGCCGCCGCCGAAGGAGGCGGCGGGTCCGGGGTCCGCGGCGGCGGGGACGGCCGCGGCGACGCCCGCGGTGACCACAAGCGTGCCGAGGGCGCCGGCCCGCAGCGCACCGCGGCGGGAGATCGCAGCGGTGAGAACGTCCTGGAAGTAGGGGTTGTCACTGGTGTTGGCCACTTCGTGGGCACAGGCGTCGCCACACCGGAAGCGGCAGGTCATGGCGTCACGGCCCCCGGAGGGGGTGAGGAGAGGAAGGATCGGCAGCCTGCGGGACAGCGGGTTCGCCACAGGTCCTCCAATATCGGTTCGAAAGAGACGCGTCGTCGGGACCGTACGGCCGCCACCACAATACGAGGTGAACGACGGACGCCCACTGAGTGAACCGTCTCCTCGTGAGGCGGGGCAGGATGGAGATCGTGGCCGCCAGGAGACTCGACCGGGAGAAGATCCGCGCCGCCCTCGACGCGCAGCTCGCCTCACTGGGCGAGCCGTCGTACGACGGGCCGCCTGAGGGGGCGGGGGACGCCCTCGCGTACGTCGTGCTCGGTGTGTACGAGAAAGGGTCGCGGCCGGAACGGGACGCCGCGCGGTTCGCGGTGCGGCACCTGCTGGAGCGCCTCGCCGCGGACGCCCCGGGGCGCACGGTGGAGGTGCGCGTGCCGCCGTTCGCGGCCGTGCAGTGCGTGGCGGGGCCCCGGCACACCCGGGGCACACCGCCGAACGTCGTGGAGACCGACCCGCGGACGTGGCTGGAGCTGGCCCTCGGCCGCACGACCTGGGCGCAGGCCATGGACGCGGGCAGGATCAGCGCGAGCGGCGGGCGCGCCGACCTGTCGGAGCACCTGCCGCTGCGGACGGGCGTCTAGCGCGGCGTCACGGGCCCACCGGCTGCTGGACGCCGAGTTTGCGCTCCACGCAGGACTGGGCCTCGGCCTGGGTGGGGGCGTCGAGACACTCCTGGAAGGTGTTCAGGAACCACACGAAGGCCAGCACGCCGAGCAGCAGCGTGAGGCCGCTCAGGACAAGGCCCACGATGGCGCGGCCCTTGTTGGAGCGGCGGGCCAGGGCGATGAAGCCCACGATCAGGCCGGCGATCGCGGTCAGCAGGCCTATGCCGCAGACCAGGAGCAGCACGATGCTGAGGATGCCGAGGACCAGGGACGCCGTGCCGAGGCCGCCGCTCGGCTGCCCGCCGGGAGGGTACTGGCCGTACGGCGGCGGGCCACCGTAGTACGGAGGCTCGCCGTAGGACGGCGGGGTGGTGCCGCCGTAGGGCTGGCCGTAGGGCGGCGGTTGCTGTCCCTGACCACCGGGCGACTCCCCGGAGGACGGCGGGCCGGCCGGGCGGGAGTGAGGGTCGTGCGGATCGCCGGGTGTGGTCACGTGGTCAGCCCTTCTGGCCGGTCGCGGGCAGCGATGAAACACCTACTATCTCCCGCCACGCCCTCACCAAGGAAGCGGTAACGGCAAAAGGCGAGGATCTTTCCCCCAAGGCCCCTGAAAACCGCCAGACCCCCTGCCCGGGTCACCAGTCGGGACGCCGCTGGAACGGTGCTCACCACCCGGGTCACCACAGTCGGGACGCCGCTGGAACGGCGCTCAGCACCGGGTCGCCACAGGTCGAGGCGCCTGCCGGAACGGTGTACCCCGCCCCGGGTTACCACAGGTCGAGAAGCCCAACTTAGAATGAAGCACGTGCTAAAGGGCGACGGCCGACTCGGCCATGACCTTGACCCCGCTGACCGCGCGCCCCAGGACGCCTGTGGCGTCTTCGGCGTCTGGGCCCCGGGCGAGGAAGTCTCCAAACTCACCTACTACGGGCTGTACGCGCTGCAGCACCGCGGACAGGAGTCCGCGGGCATCGCCGTCAGCGAAGGCAGCCGGATCCTCGTCTACAAGGACATGGGCCTCGTCGCCCAGGTCTTCGACGAGTCGGTCCTCGGGACGTTGCGCGGCCACCTGGCGATCGGCCACTGCCGCTACTCGACCACGGGATCCAGCGTGTGGGAGAACGCCCAGCCCACCCTCAGCTCCACCGAGGGGGGCGGCCTGGCCCTCGCGCACAACGGCAACCTGATCAACACACCGCAGCTCGCCGAGCGGCTGACCGGCGCCACGATCCGGGCGACCACCGACACCGAGGTGCTGACGTCCCTGCTGGCCCAGGACCGCAGCCGGTCCATCGAGGACGCCGCCGCCGACCTCCTGCCGCAGGTCAAGGGCGCGTACTCGCTGGTCTTCATGGACGAGAAGACCCTGTACGCCGCCCGTGACCCGCAGGGCATCCGCCCGCTGGTGCTCGGCCGCCTGGAGCGTGGCTGGGTGGTGGCGTCCGAGACCGCCGCGCTGGACATCGTCGGCGCGACGTTCACCCGCGAGATCGAGCCCGGCGAGCTGCTGGCGATCGACGAGCGGGGGGTGCGTTCGCGCCGCTTCGCCCTCGCCGAACCCAAGGGCTGCCTGTTCGAGTACGTCTACCTGGCGCGCCCCGACACCACGATCGCGGGCCGCGGCGTGCAGGCCACCCGGGTCGAGGTGGGCCGCCGGCTGGCCAGGGAGCACCCGGTGGAGGCCGACCTGGTCATCCCGACCCCCGAGTCCGGCACCCCCGCCGCGATCGGCTACGCCGAACAGAGCGGCATCCCGTACGGCCAGGGGCTGGTGAAGAACTCCTACGTCGGCCGCACGTTCATCCAGCCGTCGCAGACCATCCGCCAGCTCGGCATCCGGCTCAAGCTGAACCCTCTGCGCGAGGTGATCCAGGGCAAGCGCCTGATCGTCGTGGACGACTCGATCGTGCGGGGCAACACCCAGCGGGCGATCGTGAAGATGCTGCGTGAGGCGGGCGCCACCGAGGTGCACGTGCGTATCTCGTCACCGCCGGTGAGCTGGCCGTGCTTCTACGGCATCGACTTCGCCACCAAGGTCGAGCTGATCGCGGGCACCAGGACCGTGGACGAGATCCGGTCGTCCATCGGCGCCGACTCGCTCGGCTACATCTCGCTGGAGGGCCTGACCGAGGCGACCACGATCCCGGCGGGACGGCTGTGCCGGGCGTGCTTCAACGGCGAGTACCCCATCCCCATCGATCAGGACAACGTGGGCAAGTTCGTGCTGGAGGCGCGGGCATGAGCCCTGAGGGCACGGCGTCCTACGCCGCGGCGGGCGTGGACATCGAGGCGGGCGAGCGCGCGGTCGAGCTGATGAAGGCCAAGGTCGCCCGGTCGCGGCGGCCGGAGGTCGTGGACGACGCCAGCGGCTTCGCCGGGTTGTTCGACGTCTCCGCGCTGCTGCGCTTCAAGCGGCCCCTGCTCGCGACGTCCACCGACGGCGTGGGCACCAAGGTCATGCTGGCGCAGGCGCTCGGCAAGCACGACACGATCGGCATCGACCTGGTCGGCATGGTGGTCGACGACCTCGTGGTGTGCGGGGCCGAGCCGCTGTTCATGACCGACTACATCGCGTGCGGCAAGGTGGTGCCCGAGCGGATCGCCGAGATCGTCGGCGGGGTCGCCGAGGGGTGCCGCCTGGCCGGGTGCGCCCTGGTCGGCGGGGAGACCGCCGAGCACCCGGGGGCCATGGGGCCGGACGAGTACGACCTCGCCGGGGCGGGCACCGGTGTCGTGGAGGCCGGCGATCTGCTCGGTCCCGACCGGGTGCGGCCGGGGGACGTGGTGCTCGGGCTGGCGTCCTCGGGGGTGCACTCCAACGGCTACTCGCTGGTGCGGCACGTGATCCGCGCCGCGGGCCTGGAGCTGGAGCGGGACGTGCCCGAGCTCGGGCGCACGCTCGGCGAGGAGCTGCTGGAGCCGACGCGCATCTATTCGCTGGCGTGCCTGGAGCTGGTGAGGACCGTCGAGGTGCACGCGTTCGCGCACATCACGGGCGGCGGCCTGGCCGCCAACCTGGCGCGGTCGCTGCCCGCCGGGGTGGACGCCGTGCTCGACCGTTCCTCCTGGACGCCTCAGCCGGTCTTCGAGGTGATCGCCGGGTACGGCCGGGTGCCCCAGGAGGAGATGGACCGCACGTTCAACCTGGGGGTCGGCATGTGCGCGGTCGTGCCCCCCGGCGTGGCCGACGTGGCGTTGGCCACACTGGCCGCCCGCGGCCAGGACGCGTGGGTGCTCGGTGAGATCGTGCCGGGCACGGGTGAGGCCCGTTTCACGGCCTGAGCCGACGCGGACAGAGGCACCCGGGCTCCACGGCCCGGGTGCGACGCGCGGGCCGTGTCACCGATGGGGAAGAGCACGACGAAAAGCTCCTTGCCATCGGGTGGCAAGGAGCTTTTCAGGTGGCACGAAGGAGGCACTCGGCGAGCTGTGCCCGCCGGGTGCCCTGCCAACGTTCAACCCGAAAGTCGCCTAACGGCGCCGGGACCTGGGGTCCTCGTCATCGTCGTCTTCGAAGTCGTCGGCGTAATCGGCGTACCGATCGGCCAGCTCATCGTCGACGACGTCGTCGTCTACGTTCTGGTTGGAGTCGTGGTTGACTCCGAGCTCCTCGCGAAGACGGTCAAGATCGGTGCCGCCGCTGTTGTACTTGAGCTGGCGGGCAACCTTCACCTGCTTGGCCTTGGCTCGGCCGCGCCCCATCGGCTCGACCCCCTCATGCGGGGTCGTGCCCGACCCCTCGTCGCTAACGCACCACGCGCTGACGCCGCCTGACTTCCGACGTCAGCTCTCGTTCGACTACAACCGTACCTGTTTTGCGCGCCAGTCGGTACGCCGTATGGGCGTCCGTGGTCAGCGGCCGAGCCAAATGGCCCTAAGCCGTCCGACTTCCGACATTCTGCGCTCGGCCAGCCTATCGGCCGCCACCGCCGGAGGAACCCCTTCTTCCTCCGCCATCGAAAAGATCTTCAATGTCGTGTCGAAGATCTGCGTTGCCTTTGCCCTGGCCCGGCTCATGTCGAAGCCCTCGATCTCGTCCGCGACCTGGATCACGCCACCGGAGTTGACGACGTAGTCGGGAGCGTAGAGGACGCCCCGCTCGGCGAGCTGCTTCTCCACGCCGGTGTGGGCGAGCTGGTTGTTGGCCCCGCCGCACACGATGGTGGCCCGCAGGCCGGCGACCGTGTCGTCGTCCAGGGCGCCGCCGAGCGCGCAGGGGGAGTAGACGTCGATGTCGGCGGCCTTCAGCGCGGCGGCGTCCGCCACGACGTCCACCTGGGGGTGGCGGGCACGCACCCGCTCGACGGCGTGCTCGCTGACGTCGCAGATCACGACCTCGGCGCCGTCCTCCAGCAGATGCTCCACCAGCCGGTGCCCGACCTTGCCGACCCCTTCGACGCCGACGCGGCGGCCGCGCAGGGAGGGAGTGCCGTAGGTGTACTGGGCGGCGGCCCGCATGCCCTGGAACACGCCGTACGCGGTGAGGATGGAGGAGTCGCCCGCGCCGCCGTGCGCCACGGTGCGCCCGGTCACGAACGAGCACTCCCTGGCGACGACGTCCATGTCCTCGCTGTAGGTGCCGACGTCGCAGGCGGTGTAGTAGCGCCCGCCGAGGGACTGCACGAACCGGCCGTACGCCCGCAGCAACGCCTCGCTCTTGTCCTTGGCCGGATCGCCGATGATCACGGCCTTGCCGCCGCCGTGGTCGAGCCCGGCGAGCGCGTTCTTGTACGCCATGGCCCGGGAGAGGTTGAGCACGTCGGCCAGCGCGGCCTGCTCGCTCTCGTAGGGGTAGAACCGCGTGCCGCCGAGACCGGGGCCGAGCGCGGTGCTGTAGATGGCGATGATCGCCCGCAGGCCGCTGCGGTCGTCGGCGCAGAAGACGACCTGCTCGTGGCGAGCCTGCCCGTTCGGTGAGGGGTCCGCGTCCTTGTGGGACGACCCGAAGACATCGGTCACGGTGGTGACTCCCAGTCATCTTTCCGTCCGCCGCCCCGTCGCGGCGGATCCAGGACACCACCCTATCCAGCCACCTCCACACCAACCATGATCAACCGGCCGGACGCGACACGCCGTGGAGCGCTACAAAGCCCTTGGAGGGCCCCCGGGGCACCGCCCCCTCCTCCCGTGCCCCCTCGCCCCGCCGTGCTCGCTCGCGTCCGCTCACCGCTCCGTGGCACCATTCGAGGTGTGCTGCCCTACGCCGCCTATCTCCGTGTCTACGAGCCGTTGTCCGCGTTCACCGAGCGCGACCGCGCCTACTGGGCGGCGTACGCGGACTCCAAGGACCGGCCGCGCCGCGCGTTCGCCCTGGAGGCCGAGCACGCCGAGGCGGTGCGCCGGCTGCTCGGCGTCTCCCCGATGCCCGCGCCGGGAGGCGAGAGCACCAACGCCTACCTGCGGCGCATAGAGGACACCCTGTACGTCTGCCCGTGGCAGAGCAGGCTGCGCTCGTGGCTGGCCTTCGCCCGCTTCCGCGGCGGCACGCCGCCCCGCCTGGCCGACCGGTTCGTGCCCCGGGCCATCGCCGAGCAGACCGTGGACGACTTCGACCGCTTCAAGCAGAACGGCGGCTCCGCGGCGCTGCGCACGCACATCCGCACCAGCACCTGGCACGTCCCCACGCCGTGGTTCGTGCCGTTCGACTCGGCGGAGCGCTGGCTGGTGCTCGGGCGCCAGGAGGAGAACGCGCAGGAGCCCTCGGCGGCCACCACCACGGCCCCGGCGCGCAACCTGCTGTACGTCACCTCCATGGCCCAGGCACGCCGGCGGGTGGCGCGTGCGCTGGTCGTGATCCGGCGGCACGTGGGCGAGGTGAGCACGCTCACCGAGGTCGAGGAGGTCGGCCGGTGGCTGGAGGACTTCCATCCCCACTCGCTGGTCGAGCTCGACTACGGCGGCCTGGTGCACCTGATGGACGACGCCACGCTGCAGGCCGACCAGTCCGCCGCGGAGCTCGCCGCGGCGCTGACCGGGTTGGACACGGGTCAAGAAGAGCTGGCCTTCGCCATGTATCAGCGCGTGATCGTGCGCTGGAAGTCAATACAAGCCCTCGAATCGGCGAACTGAACCGCAAATCATGCACGTGACCTGCAAAAGTAGGTAACGGGAGTCACCAGCTCGCTTCTGCGAACTGAGTAGTTTGCCGTTTTCACTGCGATACCACGAAACGTGTCGCTAGAATCACCGAGCGTGACATCAACCCGTGGACAAGGCGTTGTACTTTCAGGGCTCGCCAATCGCTCTACGTGGCTGTATGGTCACATCGGGTGATACCGCATGTGGTCCAGAAAAATCCGCACGAACTGGATCCTTGTGGGACATCCGTGACGAAGCGCCAACACAAGTCGCAGGATCGCTGTCGCCGGTCCACGGAGGAGAGGCCGCACAAATGTCAGCTCGTACACCCGAGGCCGAGCCACTGCTCACCCCGGCGGAGGTCGCCACCATGTTCCGCGTCGACCCCAAGACCGTTACTCGGTGGGCGAAGGCGGGCAAGTTGACGTCCATCCGCACCCTCGGCGGTCACCGGCGTTACCGGGAGACCGAGGTCCGGGCGCTGCTCGCGGGCATCCCGCAGCAGCGATCGGAGTGACACGAGGTCCGTCACGGACCTACTAGGGGGGAGAACCGGCGCGCTCGCGTCCCGTATGTGAGCGCGTCATCAACACCGCACAGCCGTGGCCCTGAGCCGCGCGGGCCGGTTCCCCGGCCCGCCCGCACAGAGGGCGCACGGGCCGGTGTGGAGGCGCCGTCCGCGCCGGCGCCACCTCACTGGGCCCGCATCGGCAGCAGGTCCGCGAGCAGCACGTTCACCTGGTGATCGTGCCGGGCGGCCACGCCGAGCAGCGCCGTCATCTGGTCCACGAGCAGGCTCTCCAGAGTCGCCCGGTCCATGTCGCGGTTCTCCAGCCAGTCCAGCCCCGCGATCTCGACCGACGCGATCCACGACCGCAGCGTCACCCGCAGCGCCGCCCCGGGCTCCTCCACCCGCATGCGATGCGTGATCATCCGCAGCATGCGGCGCCGCACGCTCTCCACGATCTCGCCGACCTCGCCCGTGCGGTTGGCCGGGCCGCCGCGCAGCAGGGCCGCGAAACCGGCCGCGTGGTCCTCGACGAAGTCGAAGTACCGCGTCAGCCCGTCGGCGATCTCCTCCAGGGCACTCCCCCCGCCGACCGGCCGCAGCCGTTCCTCCAGCTCCTCCGCCGCGCCGCGCAGCGCCGTGACGTAGAGCTCCTGCTTGCCGCCGAAGTAGTGATAGACGAGCGCACGGGACGCACCCGCGGCGGAGGCGACGTCGTCCACCGAGACGTCCTCCGCGTCGTGCTTGCTGAACAACTCCAGCGCCGCCGCCATCAGCTCCTCGCGCCGCCGGTCCACACTGAGCCGGCGGCGCGCCGGCCGTGAGCCGCCCGGTGGATGGTCGTGCGCGTCCGGAGCTCGTGATGTCGCACCCACACTGCGCACCCTAACCGAGGGGTGCCGGGCGAACGCGCGGAGAATGAGCGGTCACCTCGGCGCGCGACACCCCCGTACCCCCATTTTCCGCACATCGCCCTCGACGACCTGCACGGATCACTCACCGCACCGAATATCACAGAACACCTGACCAGGGACATTCGGGCTCGTGCGGAAAACAGGCGTACCCTCGACGCGACTCGATCGTTTGGTCTGACAGGTGCACATCCACTCAGCGTGGGGAGAACCATGTCAGGACCGTCCATGCAGACGACCTCCCGCTACCGAGCGGATCTCGGCACGGCCGCTCCGGCCCTGGGCGACGCCCACGGGCCGCGCCCCCGGCCGACGATCCGCAACGTGGCCGAGCGGGCGGGTGTCTCGAAGTCGCTGGTCTCTCTGGTGTTGCGGGGGTCGCCACACGTCAGCGAGCACCGGCGCGAAGCGGTGCTGCAGGCGGCCAGGGAACTCGGCTACCGCCCGAACGCGGTCGCCCGCAGCCTCGTCGAAGGCCGCACCCACCTCGTGGGGGCCCTCGTGGCCGACCTGCACAACCCTTTCTACGCCGAGTTCCTCGACGGCTTGCAGGAGAGCCTGCACGGCGACGGCCTGCGGCTGCTGATCGGCAGCGGCCGGTGGGACCCCGCGTTCGAGGAGGAGGCCGTCGAGGCGTTCCTCGAACTGCGCGTGGACGGCCTGGTGCTGCTCGGCGTGTCCCCCTCCAGCGAGACGCTGGCCGAGGCGGCGGCGTACACCCCGACGGTGGTCGTGGGCGAGCGTGACGTCGAGCTGGAGAGCGTGGACATCGTGGTGGACGACGACGAGCTCGGCGCCGGGCTCGCGGTGGACCACCTGGTGGAGCTCGGCCACCGGCGCATCGCGCACATCGAGGGCACCCCCTCGTCCTCGGCCCGGTTCCGCTGCGAGGGCTACCTGGTGGCGATGCGCAGGCACGGCCTCGCGCCGCACATCATGGTGGAGCACGGCGACTTCACCGAGGAGGGCGGACGGCGGGCCGCCCGCTCGCTCCTGGAGCGCTCCCCCCGGCCCACCGCCATCTTCGCGGCGAACGACGTCGCGGCGCTCGGCGTGCTGGTCGCGGCCAGCGAGCTCGGGCTGCGGGTGCCGGAGGACCTGTCGGTCGTCGGGTACGACAACACCCACCTGGCGGCGATCCACCACATCTCCCTCACCAGCCTGGACCAGCCGCGGCGGGCCATGGGCAGGTCGGCCGCCACGCTGCTGAGCGACCGCATCACCGACCCGGGCAAAACGGCCAGGCTGCGCCAGGTCACGCCTCGCCTGGTGGTCCGGCACAGCACCGGCCCGGCGCCAAGCGAGCCCCAAGGGTAGGTCAACCTCCACGGCTACGGCCGCCCGCCGGTGTTGACTCAGAGGTCAGGAGCGTCGGCACCGGAGGTAGACATGCGTGATCCAGAACTGGTGTCCTGCGCGCAGCGCGCGGCGGCCGAGCTCGAACGCGCCTGGGCGCACTGGCGGGCCGCGCGGGGCAAGGACGGCGAGTGCGCGACCGAGTCGGTCGCCAGCTACGTCGCCCATTCCATCGACCATCCCTGGGGACGTCCCCGGGTGGTCCTCGGCCTGGACGCGGACGAGGCGCGCGACCTCGCGGCGCTGCTCCAGCGGCAGGAACTCGGCGAGCACGCCTGGTGAACCCCGGCCGGGGGAACTGCCGCAGGCACACGAAGCCGACGTCATCCTGCGCGAGGTGAGTCCCCGATCGGGCGAAACGTCCAGGTCATTACGCCGGTACGCGTAAGTTGGATGCGGACAGGTCGCCTGCGAAGGGATCTTTCGTGACCAGCCGAGCACTCGCCGCCGCCTGCCTGGCCCTCGCCGGGCTGGGCGCCGCCGCCTGCGGGGGCACGCCGAGCTCCGCGGCGGACGCCGCCCCCGGCCCCGCCGCCCGCGCCCCGGAGAACGCCGCCGAGACCGCCGCCGCACCGGTGTCCACCGGCGCCGCGCGGGCCCCGAAGGCCGAGACCGCGCCGGACAAGCCGCTGAGCGGCAAGGTGATCGTCATCGACCCCGGCCACAACGGCGGCAACTACCGCGACCCGGCGGCCGTCAACAAGAAGGTGAACGTCCTCACCCAGTGGAAGCCGTGCGACACCACCGGCACCTCCACCGACGACGGGTACTCCGAGGCCGCCTTCACCTGGGACGTCGCCAAGCGCATGGTCAAGCTGCTGAAGGCCGAGGGCGCCACGGTGAAGCTGACCCGTAAGGACAACACCGGCGTGGGGCCCTGCATCACCGAGCGGGCGGCCATCGGCAACGACGCGCACGCCGACGCCGCGATCTCCGTGCACGCCGACGGCGCCCCGGCGGGGAACCGCGGCTTCCACGTGATCATGCCGAAGAAGATCGGCGGACCGGTGGACCCCGTGGTGGGCGCGTCCAAGCGGCTCGGCCTCGCCGTGCGCGAGGCGTTCCGCGACGGCACCGGGCTGCCGTACTCGACCTACATCGGCAAGGACGCCCTCGACTACCGCAACGACCTCGGCGGGCTCAACCTCTCCACGGTGCCGAAGGTCTTCATCGAGACCGGCAACATGCGCAACCCGTCGGACGCCGCCCGGCTGAAGGACCCGGCGTTCCGGCAGCGGATCGCCCAGTCGCTGGCCGAGGGGCTGCGGTCCTACCTGGAGCCCTGAGCCCGCTCCACCGGCGGGGCGGCGGGCTCGCTCACCAAGCCGACCACCTCGCCGATCGTGGCGTACCCGTGGCGGCGCAGGCGGCGCGACAGGTCGCGGTTGATCCGCCAGGCCCACAGCGGCCCGTGGTAGATCATGCCGGTGTATCCCTGCACCAGCGTGGCCCCGGCGAGCAGGCGCTCCCAGACGTCGTCCACGTCCTCCACGCCGCCCACCGACACCAGGGTGAGCCGGTCCCCCACGCGGGCGCGCAGCCGGCGCAGCACCTCGAGGGAACGGGCCTTCAGCGGCCGGCCGGACAACCCGCCGGTCTCGGCGGCCGCGGCGTCGGTCAGGCCCTCACGGGCGATGGTGGTGTTGGTGGCGATCACCCCGGCCAGGCCGAGCTCGACCGCGAGGTCGGCCACCGCGTCGATGTCGCCGTCCGCGAGGTCCGGCGCGATCTTCACCAGCACCGGGGTGCGCCCGGCGGCACGCCGCACGTCCTCCAGGAGGGGCCGCAGCAGCGCCACCGCCTGAAGGTCGCGGAGGCCCGGGGTGTTGGGCGAGCTGACGTTGACCACGAGGTAGTCGGCGAGGGGGGCCAGAAGGCGCGCCCCGGCCACGTAGTCGCGGCGGGCCAGCTCCTCGGGGATGACCTTGGTCTTGCCGATGTTCACCCCGACCACCGCCGGCACCGCGCGGGGCCTGCGCAGCCGCCGGGCGGCACGCGCGGCCCCCGCGTTGTTGAAGCCCATGCGGTTGACGATCGCGCGGTCCGCGGGGAGGCGGAACAGCCGCGGCCGGGCGTTGCCCGGCTGGGCGTGCGCCGTGACGGTGCCCACCTCGACGTGGCCGAACCCGAACGCCGCCAGCGCCTCCACACACCCGGCGTCCTTGTCGAACCCCGCCGCCAGCCCGAACGGGCTCGGGAAGTGCACCCCGAAGGCCCGCACGCGCAGCGCCTCGTCCCGGGGGGCGAGGCCGCGGTACAGCCGGCGCTTCAGGAACGGCGCCACCGAGAGCACACGCAGGGCCCGGATGGTGGCGTGGTGCACGGCCTCGGCGTCCATCCGCCTGAGCAGCAGGTCGAAGAGCAGTCGATACATCATCGTTCAGGGTAGCGGGGGTCCGCGGGCCTCACGCGGGCGGCGCCTGCTCGCCGAGGATCTCCGCGGCGAGGTCCGCCACGCGGCGGCGGCTGTCCCTGGCCCGCTTGCGCAGCCCGGTGAACGCCTCGGCCGCGGTGATGTCGTGCTTGCCCATCAGGTAGCCGATGGCCCGCTCGATCACTATCCGGTAGTCCAGGGCGTACTGGAGCTGGTCGGCCAGCACGCTCTTCTCCTCGGCGCGCACGGCCGCCGCCAGCACCTCCTCGATGACGTGGGCGTACGCCATGAGGGCCTGGGTGTCGCTCTCCTCCCACTCCTGCGGCTCGGCCTGGTAGACGTTCAGCGTGCCGACCGGCCCGTTGCCGAGGCGCACCGGCACGCCGGCGACGGCCCGCACGCTCGGGTGCAGCAGGGGGGCGAGGTCCGGCCATCGCTCGTCCTGCTGCACGTCGCTCGTGGTCACCGCGCCGTTGCTGAAGAACGCAGAGACGCACGGCCCGCGGCCGACCGCCGCCTGCGCGTGCTCCAGGCTGCGCCCGGCCTCGTCGGTGGTCACGAGGTAGCGCAGCCGTTTGCTCTCGTCGGCGAACATCAACCCGGCGCCCGCGTAGCCGAACAACCGGTCCACCACACGCACGATGCGTTCCAGATGGTGGACGACCCCGGTGGCCTCAGTGGTCTTCTGAAGGCCTCGCAGGCTCGCCACCAGCGCCTCAGGATCTATACGCGTCATCTTCCATCCTCTTGTCAAACCTCACCATTCACGGCGCGACCCATGGGGAAGCAGGGACTTTTTTACTGCCACCTGCCCGAAATCGGGCACAACAGTCCCGTTTCCCCGTGCAGCGAAGATCGATGGACCGCACGGCACTGGGTATCGAGGGTGTCCTGGCCCTGTAGACCGGCATGCTTGACACGCCGCCCGGCCGACGGGAGGAATGGGTGAGCGCGGCCGGGAACCCGGCGAAGCCTGAGCGCGCTCGACAAGGTCGACGCCCGTGCCAATGGCGGTGCCACCTCCGTTTGAGGGAGCTCCGCGGACACAGGGCGGAATGATCTGCGGCAAAGCGTAGTGCGGCGCGACGATTAAGGCCAAGTGGTTCACTCGCCCCGCCCCAGGAAATCGGCGCAGTCCGGCGCGGGGCACGGCCAGGCCCCCTAAGCGGGACCGGGGTACCCCAGGGGCTCGTCCACAGAATCGGCCGTGCGGCCAGCGAATCGCGGCCTGGATGGGTAACGTTGCGTCGTCGCCCCGGTACCCTCGCGCGGCGACGCCTGTTCCCTCTGCTTCCGGTCCCAGGCGGGAGAGCCATGACGGCGACCATCGAATCACCGGTTCCCGTGCCCTTCGCACCACTTTGCCCGCTGGTCGGGGTGGAGGAGGAGTACCTCATCGTCGATCCGGCGAGCCGGGCGGTGACACCGCGCGCGGCCGAGCTGTTCGAGCGGTCCGCCGCCGAGCTCGGCGACCTCGTGTGCACGGAGATCACCCGGTACCAGCTCGAGGCCAAGACGCCGCCGTGCACGGCCGCCGCCGAGCTGGAGGGCCATCTGCGCCGCCTGCGCGCCACGGTGTCGGCCTCGGCGCACGAGCTCGGTCTGGCCGTGGTGGCGTCCGGCACCCCTGTGCTCGGCGACGTCGTGCCGCCCCTGATCACCGACCATCCGCGGTACGGCGTGGGCATCGCCACCTACCGCGCGCTGCACGACGAGCAGACCATCTGCGCGGGCCACGTGCACGTCCACCTGCCTGACCGCGAGCGGGCCGTGCTGGTGAGCAACCACCTGCGGCCGTGGCTGCCGGTGCTGATCGCGATGCTGGCCAACTCGCCGTTCTGGGCGGGCCGGGACACGGGGTACGCGAGCTGGCGGGCGCTGAGCTGGTCCAAGTGGCCGGTGGCCGGCCCTCCGCCGTACTTCCGCTCGCTGGCGCACTACGACGAGACGGTGGCCCTGCTGACCGCGTCGGGCGCGCTGGTCGACCCCGGCACGATCTTCTGGGACGTGCGGCCGTCGTCGCGGCTGCCCACGCTGGAGGTCCGGGTCACCGACGTGCCCGCAACCGTCGAGGAGTCCGCGCTGCTGGCCGCCGTGGTGCGCGGGCTGGTGGTCACGTTCCTGTCCCGGGTGGAGGCCGGCGACCCGGGCACGGCGGTGCCCGGCGAGCTGCTGCGCGTGGCGTACTGGCGGGCCGCGCGCGACGGCCTCGACGGGCACGGTTTCGACCCGGCGTCCGGGCAACTGGTGCCCGCCGCCGACCTGGTGGCGTCCCTGCTCGACCTCATCGGCCCGGCGCTCGAGGAGGCCGGCGATCTGGACATGGTGGGGGAACGGCTCGGCCACCTGCTCAGGTACGGCACCGGGGCGGCGCGCCAGCGCGCCGAGTACGAGCGGAGCGGCCGGTTCGCCGACGTGGTCGACTTCCTGACGGCGCAGCTCACCGGCGTGCGGTAGAGCCCGCCGCGGGGGCGGGCCGGGCCGCCCCGCCCCCGCGCGGTTCACGACCGGCGGACCCGTCCCCGCGCGGGTTCACGACCGGCGGACCCGTCCCCGCGCGGGTTCACGACCGGCGGACCCGTCCCCGCGCGGGTTCACGACCGGCGGACCCGTCCCCGCGCGGGTTCACGACCGGCGGACCCGCTCCGCGCGGTCACGGCCGGGGCGAGAGCCTTGTGGTGAGGAACCGGTTCAGTGGGCGCACGTGACGTTCCTGGTCGCGCCACTGGGCTTGGAGATCCTCCAGCAGGTGCCGTTCCGCGACGAGCTCGTGGCCGTTCCAGTGCCGGATCACCGGGTGGAGGAAGGCGCACTCCTCGGCGCGGTCGGGTGTCGGGTGCCGCCTGATGGCGAACACGTCGCCCTGTTCTCGCGGCCCCCAGCGCAGGGTGACGGTGAAGAACGACGGCCGGTCGCCGAAACGCTCGACCGCGTGGTCCTCGGGCAGCTCGGCGAAGTGCCGGATCCACCCGTCCTCCTCGTCCACGACGTACGCGTCACAGAGGTACTCGAACTGCGTCCACAACGCGGAGCTGTAGTTGACCCGCTCCAGCATGGTCGCGGTGAGCTGGTCGGCGTCGAGCGGCAGCACCTGGTGGGCGAGCGGCACCCCGTCGTACCGCTCGGCCAGCAGCCGGGCCAGGACCCGCAGGTTGTAGCGGAAGCCGTCGATGAAGGCCGAGGAGGCACGCTTGAAGTCGCGGGCCTGCATGAGCGTGCCCGCGAAGTACAGGCCGTCCACGTTGGCGGACCGGAAGTCGGGGCGGATGGCGGGCATACGGCCGCCGTGGGCGAGCTCGGGCACGCAGGAGTCGCCGAAGACGCCGGTGTCCATGGTGAAGCCGGTGCAGCGCAGCACCGTGTCGTACTCCAGCGTCGCCTGCTCACCCTCGGCGAGGGTGTAGGTGATGTCGACCTTGAACCGGTCGCCCTCGCGCCGGATGCGGTCGATCGTGCATTCGAGCACGCCGTCCAGGGTCTTGAACCAGTAAGCGTCGAGCAGCGCGCCGTACTGGCCGCGCACGTGCCCGGGGTGCTTGGTGTTCCAGGAGAACCGCACGGGGTTCGGGCTGGCCAGGTGGATGATCGCGGCATGGCCGATGAGCCCCTGGGCCGTCTCGAACGCCGAGTTGCCCTTGCCGATGACCAGCACGCGGCGGCCGGTGTGGTCCGCCCCCGTCGTGCTCATGTCCTCGTACCCGGTCGCCAGCGCGATGCCGGGGATGTCGGGGATGTACGGCCCGCCCCAGCCGGTGGCCACGATGACGCACTCGGCGCGGAAGGTCTCGCCGGCGGCGCGCACGGTGAAGAGCCCGTCGGCGTCCTTGTCGATGCGGTCCACCGGCGTGGAGAAACGCACGTTCAGGTCGTGCCGCCGCTGGAAGTCGCCGAGATAGCGCACCATCTCGTCGGCGTGCGGATAGTACTCGTGGGTGTAGTTGGCGAACTGCAGCGACGGGTCGTCGTTGAGCAGGGAGTTCCAGTCCCAGCGCAGCGCGATCTCGGGGTCCTTCTCGGTGATGTGCACCTTGTTGATGGAGATCAGCTTGCGGTGCCGGGGGTAGGTGCGGAAGAAGGCGCCGGGTGCGGCGTCCCGTTCCAGCACGACGTAGTCGGCGCCGGCCTGGCTCAGGTAGTAGGCGAGCTGGAGGCCACCAGGCCCCGCGCCGACGATCAGGTAGCGGTGGACGTTCTCGAGGGGTGCCGGCTCGGCCATCAGCGCTGCGGCTCCAGCTCGTCGTTCAGCGAGCTTCCGTAACCGTGGGTGACGATCCGGGCCGCGTTCGCCTCGTAGGCGGCGGGGTCCTCGGGCGCCCACGTGCCGAGTCCGTCGACGTACCGGTTGAACATGCAGAACGCGGCGGCGATGAGCACCGTGTCGTGGATCTCCACGTCGGTGGCCCCGGCGGCCCGCGCGGCGCCGATCTCGTGGTCGGTGACCTTGAGCCCGCCCTGCTGGACGGCCGCGGCGACGGCGAGCAGCGCCCGCATCTTCGGGGTGATGTCGGCGGTGCCGGGGTCCAGCCGGACGGCGTTCACCAGGGGCATGCCCGCGGGGAGCTGGGCGGCGGCGAAAGCCGCGTGGGAGGAGGCGCAGAAGTTGCAGTCGTTGAGCGACGACACGTACGTGGCGATGAGTTCACGCTCACCGCGGGACAGCGTGTTGTCACCGCGGAGCAGCACCTCGGCCAGGGCGTTCAGCGGGGCGGCGGTCTCCGGCCGGTAGCGCATCAACCCGACGATTCCCGGCTCATCTGTGGGCAGGGTGATATGGGGCATGGGGGCACTCCCTGTGCGACGTCTACCGGGGATGATCGTCCCAGGTAAGCACGCTGTCAACGGGCGGCGAGGGTACCCCTGTTCCCGGCCTTTCCGACATTTCCGGCAAATCGCCTGAAGCAGGCGACAAGTGCGCTGAATCCTCACACCCGGCGGAGTCGCCGGCATTTCGGCTGAATACTTACCGGTCAATCATGCCCGTCGGCCCATCCGGAAACACCCGTCAGGGTGCGGCGATTAGGGGACCCGACACAGCGAGATCACCCGGAAGTAAGTCTTGGCTCACCGTCTTGTCGGCCCGCGCACGGTGGCGTAGCGTCACCGACGCCGCCCAAAAAAAGCCGTCACTAAAGGAGGCTGATTCATGTCCGAACACCCGAACGCCATAATCGCCAAGGAAAGTTATGACGCCATCGCGAAGGGTGATTTCGATCACCTCGGGGGAGACCTCCTCAGCGACGACGTCGTCTTCCACGTGCCGGGACGCGGCCCGCTGGCCGGCGAGTACCGCGGCAAGGAGGAGGTTCTCCGCTACCTCGGCCAGTTGTCCGCCATGACGCAGAGCACCCTGCGGTTCGAGCCCCAGGCGTTCCTCGCCAGCGAGGACCACGCCGCCGTGATCCTGCGGGCGCAGGGCGAGCGTGGGGGCCAGGAGATGGACGACAACGGCGTGCACCTGTTCCGCATCAGCGACGGCAAGATCAGCGAGCGCTGGAGCTACCCGCAGGACACCTACGCCGTGGACGCGTTCTTCGCCTGATCGTCTTCCAGGTGGCCGCGTAGATCTTGACTTCTCTGAATCGCAAGAGTCCCAAGACCCCCGACCAGCTCCCTCGGGCGCTCGCGCCACCAGGACATCCGGGACCGGACACGGCGGCCGGCCGCCGTACCCCGCCCTTCCCCTCGGCCGTCACGCGATCTTCGCGTGCGCCGGGAGCGGGACCACGACGGCCGTGGTGCCGGTGACCCTGGTGGCGCGACCCCGCCGGCGACACTCCCGGTCAGCTCTCCAAGGAATCGGCCAGCACCGCGACGTAGCCCTCGGTGCGGGCGGCCCGCTCGGCGTACACGTCGGGGTCGTCGGGGGCGAAGGTGGCCAGGCCGTCGACATAGCGGTTGAACATGCAGAACGCCGCCGCGATCAGCACGGTGTCGTGGATCTCCAGGTCGGTCGCGCCGGCCGCACGGGCGTCCGCCACCTGCCCCGCGGAGACGTCACGGCCGCCGCGCTGCACCGAGCCCGCGATGCGCAGCAACGCCCGCATCTTGTCCGTCACCGGCGCGGATTCCAGGTCGTCGCAGACCTGGCGCACCAGCGTCATGCCCTCCTCCAGTCGCACCGCGGCGAAGGCCGCGTGGGTGTAGAAGCAGAACCGGCACTCGTTCAACGACGACACGTAGGCCGCGATCAGCTCACGTTCGGCCCTGGTCAGCGTGCTGTCGCCGCACAGCAGCACGTCCACCAACTGGTTCATCGGGAACGCCGTCTCCGGGCGGAAC
The DNA here is from genome assembly GCF_039871875.1 of Sphaerisporangium sp. B11E5. NCBI lineage: Bacteria > Bacillati > Actinomycetota > Actinomycetes > Streptosporangiales > Streptosporangiaceae > Sphaerisporangium > Sphaerisporangium sp. B11E5. Next base: position 54,243 of record NZ_JBDPMD010000040.1, read on the forward strand.
CGGAACAGGCCCCGGATCCCCGGCTCGTCGGTGCCGAGGGCGATGTGCGGGCCCGTCGTGTCGTTCCCCCATCCGACATCGCAAAGCAGCCATCCGGCGTCCGGGTCGGCCGGCACCTCCACGGCTATTTTCGACTTCAGCGGCGAGCCGACTCCGTTCACCATTTCCGCCTCTTCTCGCTTTGATTTACGTACTCGCACACTCGATTCTGCGCACGCGACCAGGGCCGGAACAGCCGATCATCGATTCAGCAAGTTGCCCCGCGGCGACCGCTTCCTGCCATTGCCATGGCTTGACAAAAAGCGCGGGACAGGCCCTTGGAAGGAATTGAAATTCTGTTGTCAACGCCTTTCGCGCACGATATCCCAGGGACTTGGCGGGAACGTCGCGCTTCGCTCGCGTAATCGGACCAGCGCCGGGACCCGGTGCCGAGCATGAATTCCAGCACGCGCGAGGTGGGGGCGCGGGTCAGGGCCCGGGGCGCGACACCGGGTGTCAAAACCCGTCGCGACGGCCGTCGCGGGTGCGTAGCTTCGACGGTATGACGGAGTTCTTCACCGCACCGCCACCGCGCGAGAGCGCGCCGGTCGTGGAAAGACCCAGCCCGGCGTGGACCGGCCCGCCCTCTGGCGTCCTCGGGGCCATGTGCCCCCTCGACGTCATCCTGTTCCAGAGCGACGACCTGGTCATCGCCCTTCCCGGCGCCACCGTCTTCCCCGAAGGGGCGAAGCTCCACGTCCGGATGGGTGTCCGGCGCCGCGCGGGGACGGACGACAACGCGTGGCGTACGCGACGCGAGCTGGTGATGCGCGGTCCGCACCATGTGCCCCTCCACCCGGGTGCGCCGCTCGACGACGCGCTGCTGCGCCTCGGGGTGCGCTTCCCGGACGGCGGCAAGGCGACCACCGTCGACGGCAGGCCCGATTACGACGAATGGCCGCCGCCTCGGCCGGACCACCCCGTCCTGCGGTTCGACGGCGGTGGCGGCGGCAGCGGGGCGAGTGACGACGTCGCGACCGGGCACTGGTCCTTGTGGTTGTGGCCGCTGCCCCCGCCCGAGCGGTTCGAGTTCGCCGTCGAATGGCCCTCATGCGGCGTGCCGCTGACCTTCACCGCCCTGGACGGGCAGGCGATCGTGGCCGCGGCCGGCCGCGCCCGGCCGTTCTGGCCCTGACCTGGGGCGCTCCGCCAGTGCGCCCGGGCGCGGCGACCGCGCGGGGGTCTCAGGCCACGGCTTCGAGGCCGTTGACGGTGGAGCGGACCGGGGTGTCGTTCACGTCGTCGGCGGCGTCCCCGGTGTCGTCGGTGGTGCCTGTGCCGAGGCCGAGACCGACACCGAAGTCCGTGCCGGTGCCGGTGATGTCCTCGCCCACGTCGTCGGCGCGGTCCACCTCGTCGCTGTCCGCCTCCAGCAAGTCCGACTCGCCGTCGCCGTCGCCGTCGCCGTCGCCGTCGCCGTCGCCGTCGCCGTCGCCGTCGTCGTCCCCGTTGTCGTCATCGTCGTCGTCGCTCCATCCCCCCATGACGAGCGATGTGCCCGCGCCGGCGCTCGGCGCGGTGACGACGGTGAGGCTGACGAGTCCACCGGTGATCGCCACCATGGCCGCCAGCAGCGCGGCGTGTTTCTTGACGTCGGGCATTGTTCTCCCCCTTGACACGACGGAGCCGGCACACGCATGGCCCGCTTCCCGGCCCCGGCGCGCCCGGCTCCTTATGATCCGCTTCCCACTCGCCTTACTATCCGGGCATCTCATACGACAAACAGGCATTGCACGATCTTGATAGCTATTTAATGGCCTCTCACATACTTAAATATGAAATCCCTCGCAATCAGGACTAAAGGGAAATAACTCCTGGCGCGCCGGCTGCCGCACCCGGCTTGACCTTGACGTAGCGTCAACGTCTCTAATGAGGGCATGCGAATCGGCGAGCTCGCCGCGCTGGTCGGGGTGTCCACCCAGACCGTGCGGCACTACCACCACCTCGGCCTGCTGCCCGAGCCCGCGCGGCTGGCCAACGGCTACCGCGAGTACCGGCTGCGCGACGCCGTCGTCCTCGCGCGGGTGCGCAGGCTGGCCGAGCTCGGGCTGTCCCTCGACGAGATCCGCGACGTGCTGGCCGACGACCAGGGCCGGGAACTGCGCGAGGTGCTGGGGGAGCTGGACGCCGACCTCGCCCGGCAGCAGGACGCCATCGCCGCCCGGCGCGCCCGGCTGGCCGCGCTGCTGGCCCGGCCCGACCTGGAGCCCGACTCCACCGTCTCCCCCGAGATGGCCGACGTGCTGCGCGACCTGTACGCGGCGGGCTCGCGCTTCGCCGAGGTGGACCGCGACCTGCTCACGCTGATGGACACCACGGCCGAACCGGCCGCCAGGGACGCGGTGCTCGACCTGATGCGCCCGCTCACCGAGCCCGCCGCGCTCGCCCGGGGCCACGAGCTGTACGCCCGGCTGGACGCGGTCGCCGGCGCCTCCCCCGGCGACCCGCGGGTCACCGAGCTGGCCGCCGACCTGGCGGCCCACATCCCCGGCGAGATGGCCGCGGCGATGGTCGAGCACCTGCCCGCGGGCGAGGACGGCGACCAGCCGTGGCTGGAGATGATGGGCGACGAGCTGACCCCCGCCCAGACCGAGGTCTTCCGTCAGGCCGTGCGCATCCTGGCCGGGAGGACGTGATGCTCGGCGACATCGCCCGCCGGCTGGTGCCGGTGCAGGTGCGCCGGATCATGGGCTTCGACGCCAAGGGCATGTACAGCCTGGTCCTGTGGGTCACCCGCCGCCGCCACGGGGTGCCGCCCGGCGGCACCGCGCTGCCGTACGCGCGGGAGCAGTCGTCGCCGCTGCTGATCTTCCTGTTCGTCCTGGTGGTGGAGACGGTCGTGTTCGACCTGCTGCTGCGCGGCATCGGCGCGCCGGAGTGGCTCCGGCTCCCGGTGCTGGCGGTGGACCTCTACTCCATCGCCGCCGTCATCGCCATCGCCGCGGGCTGCGTCACCCGGCCCCACGTCGTCACCCCGGACGAGCTGCGTGTCCGCTACAGCGCGTTCTTCGACCTGCGCGTCCCCCGCGACCTCGTCACATCGGCCCGCCTGTCGGTGGACCACAACGAGTCCGGCATGGTCCGTCTCCACGACACGCACCTCAGCGTGGCCGTCGGGTCCCGGACCAACATCGTGGTCGAGCTCGCCGGACCCGTCACCGTCACCCTGCCGCTGGGCCGCCGCGCCGAGGCGACCCGCATCCGTTTCTTCACCGACACCCCGGCCGCCGCGCTGGCGGCCCTGACCCGGCACGACGAGTCTCAGTCGCTCCGCTGAATCAGCTCGAACATGTGGGCGACCTGCCCCTCGTCCACCGTGTACGCCCCGACGGCCCAGTGCCGGTCCGTGCCGCGGATCGGCGCGAGCGCGGTCATCTGGTCGGCCCGGCCCCCGGCGGGCAGCTCACCCGCCACGGTCGTCCAGCCTGTGCCGTCGTGGCGCCAGTACATCGGCGGGCCCTCGAAGCCCTCCGGGTCGCCGGTGACCCACACCTCGCCCCCGCCGCCGCTGATCGCCAGCGTGATCTGGCCCTCGTCCGGCAGGCCCACGTCCTGCCAGCCGGTGCCGTCCCAGTGCAGGACGGCCGGGACAGCCTCCTCGCCGCGCTGGGCGCCGCCGGTCACCCAGACCGACGTGGGTGACTCGGCCCAGATGTCCTGGATCGCCATGCCGTTCCCCGGCATCGGCACCGGGGTCCACTCCTCGCCGTCCCAGTGGCTGGTGTACGGCTGGACCGAACCGTCCGCGGTGACCGCGTACCCGGCGAGCCACGCGTCGGCGGCGGTCCTGGCGTCGATCGCCTTGATGGACACCAGCGGTGGCAGCGCGGTCGTCTCCCAGCCGCCCGCCCCGCGGCGGGCCACCCAGGTCTCCCCGGCCAGCCAGGTGGCGCCCCGCACCACGGCGAGCTCGGCGTAGCTGACGGACCCGCCCCCGGGCGGCTCGGGCATCGGGACCTCGCGCCATCGGGTGCCGTCGAAGCGCGCGACCGCCGCGCCGGTCTGGCTCCAGCCGTAGACCCACACGTTCCGCGGCGAGGAAGCGCTCACCGAGTACCAGTAGTTCACCTTCGGCAGCTCCGCGGCCGGCACCCGCCGCCAGCGTGCGCCGTCCCACCGCAGCACGACGCCGTGCGCCCTGCCGGTCGCCCCGGTCTGCTGCCCCGCCGCCCAGGCGGCGTCCCTGCCGGGGGCGGTGACCGAGTGCAGGTACGCCTCCGGCAGCCGTCCGGCCTGCGAGGTCGTCCAGCGGGGTTCCCTGGCGGCGGCTGTCGCGGTCCCCGCCAGCAGGGTCACGAGCACGCCGGTCACGGCGGTCGTACGGGTGAGAGCCGTTCTCATGGCGATCCTTCCCCGCCGCCGGGCGGGCGGCGTTCGCGGTCGAATCACGCGCTCCTTGATGGGACGGTAGACCGTCGCGGGGCGGCCGTTAACCGGACGGCGGCTCAACCCTGGGTGAAGGGAACGTGACGCGCACGCGTACGGCAGACGTCGCCAGGACGGCCGCGGGGGCGCTCCACAGGTTGTGGAATACTCGCGCACATGACAGGGCCGCCGACTTCCCCCGGCGAGGAACCACTGTTCGGTGACGGTGTGACAGAGGGCATCGTGCGGGTCGGCGACACCGTCCGGCGCCCGGTGCGGCCGTTCACGGCGACGATCCACGCGTATCTGGCGCATCTGCGTGCGGCCGGGTTCCACGACGCGCCCGAGCCGCTCGGCTTCGACGAGCAGGGGCGTGAGGTGCTCTCGTTCGTGCCGGGTGACGTGCCACGCGAACCCCTGCCCGCGGGGACCGCGGGCGACGAGGTGCTGGTGGCGCTGGCGCGGCTGGTCCGGCGGCTGCACGACGCGGCCGAGGGGTGGGAGCCGCCGCCGGACGCGGTCTGGGGCGGCATCCCCCCGGCTCCCGGCGGCGTTCCCGCCGCGGACGGCAAGGCGCTGATCGTGGGCCATCGCGACTACTGCCCGGGCAACGTCGTCTTCCGGGACGGCCTGCCCGCCGCGCTCATCGACTTCGACCTCGCCAAGCCGACCACGCGGGTCACCGACATCGCCAACGCCCTCTACTACTGGGCGCCCCTGACCGACCCCGCGGACCGCCCGCCGGCCTTCGCCGGCCTCGACGTCCCCCGCCGGGTGGCCCTGTTCGCCGACGGGTACGGCATGTCCACCCGCCAGCGGCAGGCCCTGATGCCCGCCGCGAAGGCCATGGTGGCCCGCTTCCACACCGGCATGCGCGCCGCCGCGGAGGTGGACCCGGTCTTCGCCCGCTACTGGGCCGAGGGCGCCAAGGACCGCCTGCCCCGCGCTCACGCCTGGATCCGCGACCACGCCACCGAGGTCACCGCGCGGCTCCTCGACGGCCGCTGATCCACCGCGGTCACGGCAGCACCCCGACTGCGGCTGCTCACAGATAATCCGGAACGGAACCGGTTGTTAGGCTGGTGGCATGACCGCCATGGCACCCGCACGCACCAAGCCGGACCTGTCGTTCCTGCTGGATCACGCCGGGCACGTCCTGCGCACCAAGATGGCGGCGGCGCTCGCCGAGATCGGGCTCACCGCGCGGATGCACTGTGTGCTGGTGCACGCGCTGGAGGAGGAGCGGACGCAGATCCAGCTCGCCGAGATCGGGGACATGGACAAGACCACGATGGTGGTCACCGTGGACGCGCTGGAGGAGGCGGGGCTGGCGGAGCGGCGGCCCTCCAGGGCGGACCGGCGGGCGCGGGTCATCGCGGTGACCGAGAAGGGGGCCGAGATGGCGCGGCGCAGCCAGGAGATCGTGGACGGGGTGCACCGGGACGCGCTCGGGTCCCTGCCTCCCGATGAGGCCGAGGTGCTCGTGCGGGCGATGAACCGGCTGGTCACCGGGCATCTGGCGACCCCTGCGGAGGCGCCGCAGGTGGTGCGGCGCGCACGGCAGCGATCCAAATAGCTTCGTAAGGGATCGTCTACAACAAAACTATCTGCTACGGTCTCTCCCGTTCCCTTCGAACAGGAGACGGCCGATGCCGCACACCTCACCCACCCTCCGGCCACCCCGCGCCGCGTCCCGGTCCCTGGCGCTCGCCGTGTTGTCCGCGTCGATGCTGATGACGATCCTGGACGGCAGCATCGTGACCGTGGCCATGCCCGCCATCCAGCGTGACCTCGGCTTCTCCCCCGCGGGGCTGAGCTGGACCGTCAACGCCTACCTGATCGCCTTCGGCGGGCTGCTTCTGCTCGCGGGGCGGCTCGGCGACCTCATCGGCCGCAGGACGATGTTCCTGGCGGGCAACGCGGTCTTCACCGCCGCGTCGATGCTCGCCGGGGTGGCCACCACCCCCGGTGTGCTGATCGCCGCCCGGTTCGCCCAGGGGGTCGGCAGCGCCATGGCGTCCGCGGTCGTCCTCGGCATCCTGGTGACGCTGTTCACCGAGCCGGGCGAACGGGTGAAGGCGATCGGCGTCTTCAGCTTCACCGGGGCCGCCGGGGCGTCCATCGGGCAGGTGCTCGGCGGGGTGCTCACCGATGCGCTGAGCTGGAACTGGATCTTCTTCATCAACCTGCCGATCGGCGTCGCCACCGTCGTCCTCGCGGTCCGCGCGCTGCCCCACGAGCCTGGCACGGGCCTGCGTGCCGGGGCCGACGTCCTCGGCGCCGTCCTGGTCACCGCCGCGCTGATGCTCGGCATCTACACGGTGGTCGAGATCGAGCGGTACGGCTGGCTCGCGGGCCGCACCCTCGGCCTCGGCGCGGTCTCCCTCGTCCTGCTGGCCGCGTTCTTCGCGCGCCAGGCGACCGCCGCGACCCCCCTCATGCCGCTGCGGATCCTCCGCTCCCGCGACGTCGCGGGCGCCAACGTGGTGCAGATGCTCGCCCTGTCGGCGATGTTCGCCTTCCAGATCATCGTCGCGCTCTACATGCAGCGGGTCCTCGGCTACGGCGCACTGGACACCGGCCTCGCGATGCTGCCCGCCGCGCTCGCCATCGGCGGCGTCTCCCTGTTCGTCTCGGCCCGCCTCAACACGCGCTACGGCGAACGCCGCGTCCTGCTCGCCGGCCTGGCCCTGCTGTTCGCCGCGATGGCCTGGCTCACGCGCATCCCTGTGGAGGCCGGCTACGTCACCGACCTGCTCCCGGTGATGGTCCTCATCGCGGGCGGTGGCCTCGTCCTGCCGGCCCTGACCTCCCTCGGCATGTCCGCCGCCCGCCCCGACGACGCCGGCCTGACCTCCGGCCTGTTCAACACGACCCAGCAGATCGGCATGGCCACCGGCGTCGCCGTCCTCTCCACCCTCGCCGCCGCCCGCACCGACGCCCTGCGCGCCACCGGCGCCACCGAGGTCGCCGCCCTGTCCGGCGGCTACCACCTGGCCTTCACGACCTCCGCGGCCCTGCTCGCGGTGGCGTTCGCCGTCACGCTCGTCGTGCTGCGCAGCCCGCGCCGGTCAGCACCGCCGGAGGCGTGACAGCCCTGGTCCACCGTGCGGGTGCGCGTACCCGGCGCCACATGGCGCCGGGTACGCGTCCGCCCGGTCCGTCAGCTCCCCGTGCAGGTGAGCGCCGGTCTGCCAGGGGTTCCACCGGTCGATCCGAGGAATCCGAACGTGGTGGTCGCACCGGCCGCGACGGAACCGTTGTGGGAGGCGTTGCGGGCGGTGACCGTCGTCCCCTGCGTGGTGAGGGTCGTGTTCCACGCCTGAGTGATCGTCTCACCGGCGGGAAGAGTCCAGGACACGGCCCAGGTGCCGATCGCCGAGGAGCCGGCCGTGACCCGGACCTCGCCCTGGAACCCGCCGGGCCACTGGTTGGTCACCGTGTACGTCGCGGTGCACCGCGTCCCGCCGGTGGGGGTCGGCGTCGGCGTCGCGGACGGCGTGGGGGTCGGGGTCCGCGACGGTGTCGGGGTCGCGGTCGGGGTCGCGGTCGGGGTCGCGGTCGGGGTCGCGGTCGGGGTCGCGGTCGGGGTCGCGGTCGGGGTCGCGGTCGGGGTCGCGGTCGGGGTCGCGGTCGGGGTCGCGGTCGGTGTCGCGGTCGGGGTCGGGACCGCGCCGCCCCAGCCCGCCGTCGAGTCGAGCCAGGCCGCGCGGCGCTGCATCCAGTCGCGCATGAACTGGACCTGCCCCTGCCAGGTGGGAGAGGTGGGGGTGACGAAGAAGCCGATCATGCGGGTCGACAGGTTCGGCCAGCGCTGGAAGTTGCGCTGGGCGGCGTTGGTCAGCGGCCGGGTGAGGGCGTCGATCCTGCTCTGCAGGGACGCGTCGGAGAGCAGACCCCGGCGCAGGGTCTGCCAGCGGGACTTGACCTGGTTGACGAAGGCGGGGTCCCGCAGGAGCTGGGTGAACCAGTCGTAGGCCGTCGGCTGGCGGGTCTGCTGGTACTGCCAGCCCGCGACCTGGTCGTTCTGGAAGAAGCCGCCCACGCCGAACGTGAGGTCGAAGTCCCACAGCGGCCCGGCGAAGATCTTGGAGTCGCGGTCCTTGTAGAAGTAGGAGCTGCGGACGTAGGCGTCCATCCCCCGGCTGAACTCATTGACGATCATATGGTCGACGAAGGAGGGGACGTCGATGTACGCCGGGTAGCCGGTGACCGGATCGGCGAAGTTCGGTGCTCGCAGGACGTTGTGGAACCCCTGGAGATAACTGCGAAGCCATTCCCGCTGTTCGGGGATCAGCGGGTCGGGGTCGACCACCTCCAGGTAGTTCCAGCAGGAGGCGGCCGGGCCGGTGCACGGCAGGATCGGCTCCTCGGCGGCCATCCACTCGAACTTCCAGATGTAGCCGCCCGTGATCTTCGGCAGCGTCGTGTCGTCCTCGTCCAGTTGCTTGAGGTCGAGACGGTCCTTGTTGTTCTTGATCGTCTCGACGATCATGTAGACGCCCATGTAGTCGTTGGCGCCCACCGGCGTGGCGTCGGTGTTGAGGTACAGCTCCGCGAACGCGTACCGCGGGGCCTTCAGGCCCATCTCCCTGCCGAGGTCGTAGGCGAGGGCCTCCCGGATCAGGGACTTGTCGGGGAACGGCCCGCGCAGCACCCAGTCGGAGTCGGCGGGCATGCCGAGCACGGGATAGTCGGCGTCGTCGTTGTCGTTGTCCCAGAACTCGACGCGGTACGGCGTCTTCTCGTACGAGGCCGACGACTGCCCGCGCAGATGGAAGCCGGCGCGGGTGGCGACCGCCGGTGCCGCGGCCAGTGACGTGGTGCCGCCGCCGGCCGGCTGGAAGATCATGGCGGCGGCGTCGAAGTACTCCCGGGCGGGCTTGCCCGCGCCGTACGAGTCGAGCACGATCACCGGCAGGTCGTGGGCCGTGGTGGTGTCGCGGGCGACGTACATGGCCGTCCCGGGTGCACCGGACGCCGTCTGGCCGGTGAAGGCCTGCGCCCGCACCTGGGTGGTGCGGGTGAACTGCAGCGGCGTCCCCTGGTAGAGCGCCGACCCGGCGGTGGGCAGCCGTCCGTCGGTGGTGTAGCGGATCTGGGCTCCGCTGATCGCGGTGCTCAGCGACACCGCCACCTGGCCCTGGAAGGTGCCGCTCGGCACGGAGAAGGCGATGTCGCCGGTCAGGTCGTCCGCCGCGGCGGCGGCCGCGGCGCCGTCCGCCGGCGAGGTGGCGGGACGCGGTTCCGCGCCGGCCGGCGACTCGTACGGGACGAGAAGTGCGGCGACGAGTGCGGCGGCGACCGCGACCCTCGTGGGGCGATGGCGGGTGCCGCGGAGGGTCAGACGCACGATGCCTCCTGTTCGGTTCTGTGGGAGAGGTCCGGCGACGCGGCGCCGCGGAAGTGGCGGCGCAGCGTGCGCCGCCACGGCGCGTCGGGCAGATCCAGCCGGAGGGCGGCGAGGCCGGTGGCGTACTTGGAGATGCGGGCGGGTCTCAGCCCTGTCCGCCACAACATGCGATCGACCGGCGTGGCGGCGGAGGCGGTCTTGGTCTCCACCACCGCGAGGCCGGACAGCCGCAGCGTGGAGCCGGCGTACCACCAGGTCAGTCCGGTGTCGATGGTGACCCGGCTCGCGGTGCCGAGCAGCAGGGTGGCGCGGTGGTACTCGGTGACCAGGATCGGGTCGAGCGGACCTGCGGCGGTGGGGCCGAAGGACTCACGGGCGAGCGCCTCGTCGACGAAGTCACGCCCCGGGTGCACGGTTTCGCAGTCCTGCGGGTGGTAGGGCAGGCGGTGTTTGGTGACGCTCCCCCGCGCGCCGCTGATCTTGACCTCCAGCCAGCACTCGGCGGAGTCGACGTAGGTACGGGTGCGCACCTTGAAACGCCGGCGCCTGCGGTAGGCCGCGTGGTGGTAGCTGGCCAGCCGCGGGGTGTCGAAGTACACCGACCTGTACAGGAAGGTGCGCCCGCCGTCGATGTCCAGCGCCCTGGCGTACGGCGTGAGCTGCTCCAGCAGGTGCGGCAGCGCCTCCGCAGGGACGAGGTACTTGCGGTCCACCCTGGTCTGCAGCGCGGCGCACTCGATCAGCTCCGCGAGCCCGACGGGGGCCAGCCGCGCCAGGGCCGGCTCGACCGGCGTCGTGGTCATCGGTGCGCCCCGGAGTGCGCGGGCGTGCCGGGTTCCGCGGCCAGGCGGCGTTCGGACGTCGCGTACCGGACGTCGACCACGGTGGTCTCGTTGACCATGTCGAGCCGCTGCACGGTGGCGGCGTGCACCCGGGCGTCGAGCAGTTGTTCCAGGTGGGCGACGAGCGCGACGTGGTCGGTGATGGCCGAGTCGAGCACCAGGATCTGGTGCCGGTAGTGCCGGAACAGCCGCCGGTGGTCACCGAGGAACATCACCACGAGGATGAGCGCCATGAGGCCGCCGCTGAGCCACACCGAGGTGGTGCTCAGCGCGCCGAGGATGCCGAGGGCGAGTGCGGAGAAGTAGTACGCGACCTCGTGCTGGTCGAGCTCCGTCGAGCGCAGGCGGATGATGGACAGCACACCGAACAATGCCAGCCCCAGCCCGAGCCCCGCGCCGACGTTGCTGGCGCTCAGCGCGCTCGCCACGGCGAGGACACCGACGTTGACCCCTAGGTAGGCGACGACCAGATCGCGGCGCCGGTGCCGTGGGAAGTAGAGCCCGAAGACGAGCAACACCACCGCACAGATGTCGATCGCGAACAGAACGAGCTGTGAGATCACGTTCGGTCCTCCTGAGCCACTGCCGGGTTGGTCAGGCACCGCCCGCTTCCTGGCACGGGGGTTCGCAGGACGGGCGCCGAAACTTTCAGAGCTCCATATAAACTTTCGGGAGCCGACTCGAAACGATATGTGTACGTAAGATGTCCAGTCAATGAACGCGAACCGTCGCAGTGCACGGCGGCCGTCACGCGGCCGGGACTTCCACGTGAAGTCACCGCAGCATGGGCCTGATTAGCTGCCGTATCGACGGCATCCGGCGCCGGTGCGGCGCCATGCGAACAAGCCCTTGTCCATGTCACCTGGGCCTGAAAATTTCGAACCGGCCGATCGCAAATCGCGGTTCAGCGGCCTCGGCCTGTTCAGGAATGCCGGGCCGGGAGCCGGGGTTACCCCGATCATGACGACAATCGCATTCATCGGCAGCGGGAAGATCGGCGGCACCGTCGCCCGGCTGGCCGTCGCGGCCGGATATGACGTCGTGCTGAGCAACTCGCGCGGGCCCGAGACGTTGGCCGGCCTGGTGGCCGAGCTCGGCCCGAAGGCCCGCGCGGCGACGGCGGCGCAGGCCGCGGCGGCCGGCGACCTCGTGGTGGTCAGCATCCCCCTGCGTGCTTACCGCGACGTTCCGGTGGAACCGCTCGCCGGCAAACCGGTCCTGGACACCAACAACTACTACTCCGGTCGCGACGGGCACTTCCCCGAGCTGGACGACGGGTCCGCCACGTCCAGCGAGCTGCTGCAACGGCACCTGCCGGCGTCCAAGGTCGTCAAGGTCTTCAACAACATCGCCTTCACCCACCTGCTCCACCTGGCCCGCCCCAGCGGCGCCCCCGACCGCAGCGCCCTCCCGATCGCCGGGGACGACACCTCCGCCAAGGCCGAGGTCGCCGCGTTCCTCGACGCCATCGGCTACGACACGGTGGACGTGGGCACGCTGGCGGAAAGCTGGCGCGTCGAGCCCGGCACCCCGGTGTACGGCAACCCCTACGGCGACGACAAGGAGAACTTCTGGGAGTCCTCCGGCGTCCCCGCCGGCACCACCAAGATCGGCGCCGCCGTGGCCGCCGCGGAGCGCTGAACCTCAGCGGGAGTACGCCGGCACCTGGGTTCCTCCGCGGCCAGGCGATCCACGTGAACGGCGGCGCCCGCGCCACCCGCTAGCCCGGCGTGCCCCGCAGCACCTCGAGTTCCTCGTTCACGGCGTCGAGAAAGGCGGCCGCGACACGCAGCTCCTCGGGCCCGAACCGCCGCAGGGCGTTGTCGGTGGTGCGGCCGAGGGGGCGGAAGAAGGCCGCCGCGAGTTCCCTGGCCGCGTCGAGATAGTGCAGATGGACCACCCGCCGGTCGTGCGCGTCGCGCACCCGGCGGATGTGCCCGGCCCGCTCCAGCCGGTCGAGGCACGCGGTGACCGCGCCGGACGTGAGGTTGAGCTCCTCGCGCAGGCGGCTCGGCGTGATCGGCGTCGGTGCGTCGAAGATCTTGATGAGCGCCTGGACGTCGGTGGGATGCAGGCCGTGCTCGTGGGCGAACTCGTGGGCGACGCGGTTGAACTCGGCGGTCATCCTGCGCAGGCGTACCGCGAAGGACTGCAGGTCGATGCCGTCCCCGTTCCCGCCGTCCATGACGCCATGCTACATTAACTCAATAATTGAGTATCTCAATGATTGAGTTACATGGGAGGGTGTTCCTCATGGCTCGGCGACCGCTCCGCTGGCTCGTCCCCGCACTGCTCGTGCTGGTCTGGCTGATCGGGGGTGGGGCGCTCGGGCCGTTCGCCGGCAAGCTCACCGAGGTCTCCACCAACGACCAGGCCGCCTTCCTGCCCAAGAGCGCGGAGTCCACGCGTGTGCTGGAGGTGCAGGATCGCTTCCGTCAATGAGAGACCCAGCCGCTCATCGTGGTGTGGACCGCCGCCGGCCGGGCCGTCACCCCGGCGCAGACCGCGGCCGCGACCCGGGCCCTCGCCGCCCTGCGCGGCACCCCGGGCGTCGTGGGCACCCCCAGCCCCGCCATCGGCGCGGACGACGGGCTGGCCCTGCGCGGCATCGTCCCGCTCGGCTCCGGCCTCGGCGAGGAGCTCGGCGGCACCCTCACCCGGGTCCGCGCGGCGGTGGCGGTGGACGGTCTGCGTGCCGAGCTCGCGGGCCCGGCCGCCACCCGGGCCGACCTGTCCGACGCCTTCGCCGGCATCGACGGCCTCCTGCTCGGCGTCGCCCTGGTCACCGTCCTGGTCATCCTGCTGGTCGTCTACCGCAGCGTCCTCCTCCCGTTGGTCATCATCACCGGCGCGATCCTGGCCCTGGGGGTGGCGTGCGCCGTGGTCTACTACCTGGCAGGCCACGACATCGTCCGGGTGGACGGCCAGGTCCAGGGCATCCTGTTCATCCTCGTCATCGGCGCCGCCACCGACTACGCCCTGCTCCTGACCGCCCGCTTCCGCGAGGAACTCGCCGCGCCCCCCGGCCGGCCCGGCGAGGAACCCGCCGCCGGCCCCCGCACGGGAGACACCGCGAGCCACGACCGCTTCGCCGCCGCGCGCGTGGCCCTGCGCCGGTCGTTCGCCCCGATCGTCGCCAGCGCCGCGACGGTGGCCCTGGCACTGCTCGCCCTGCTCCTCAGCGGCCTGACCAACAACCGCGCCCTCGGCCCGGTCGGCGCCATCGGCATAGTGTGCGCCGCGCTCAGCGCCCTGACGTTCCTCCCCGCGGCCCTCGCCCTCCTCGGTCGCACGGCCCTGTGGCCGGCCAAGCCCCACCCGGCCGAGCCCCGCGGCGTCTGGCGCCGCGTCGCGACCCTGGTGGACCGCCACCCCCGCCGTCTCTGGATCGCGACCCTCGTCCCCCTCCTCGCGCTGGCCCTCGTCGCCCCGGGGGTGAACGCCCGTGGCGTGCCGCTGGACGAGACCTTCGTGAACGACGCCCCGTCGGTGGCGGCCCAGGCGACCCTCGGCGAGCACTTCCCCGGCGGCTCCGGCCAGCCCGCCGTCATCGTCACCCCCGCCGGCCAAGCCGCCGCCGTCGAGCGCACGGCCCGCGCCACGGAAGGCGTGTCCGGCACCACGGTGGCGACCGGGACCGGCCGCCCCGGCGGGCCTCCCAAGATCGTTGACGGCCTGGTCCTGGTGGAGGCCACCCTGCGTGACGCCCCCGACAGCGACGCCGCCCAGTCCACGATCAAACGCCTGCGCGCCGCCCTCGCGTCCCACCCCGGCGTCATGATCGGCGGCTACACCGCCCAGCGCCTCGACACGGCGGACACCGCGCGGCACGACACCCTGCTCATCGTCCCCGCCGTCCTGGCGATCATCCTGCTCATCCTGATCGCCCTGCTGCGCTCCCTGACGACCCCCGTCATCCTGATCGCCACCGTGGCCCTGAACTACCTCGCCACCCTGGGCGTCTCCACCCTCGTCTTCACCCACGTCCTGGGGCTCACCGCCACCGACGCCTCCGTCCCGCTGTACGGCTTCGTCTTCCTGGTGGCCCTCGGCGTCGACTACAACATCTTCCTGATGTCCCGCGCCCGCGAGGAGACCGTCCACCACGGCCCCAGGGAAGGCATCAGGCGCGGCCTCACCACCACCGGCGGCGTCATCACCTCAGCCGGCGTCGTCCTCGCCGCCACCTTCGCCGCCCTCGCCGTGATCCCCCTGGCCTTCCTGGTCCAGACGGCCTTCATCGTCGCCTTCGGCGTCCTGCTGGACACCCTGGTGGTCCGGTCCCTCCTGGTCCCGGCCCTGGTCCGCGACCTCGGCCCCCGCGCCTGGTGGCCGAGCCACGTCGGCCGGGACGCGGACCGCCGGCCGTCCCGGCAGCCGTCCGCCGCACGGTCCGGCTCCGGCTCGTTCAGGGAGTGACGTCCGTGGTGGCCGCGACCGGTGCCGTGTAGCCCGTCCGCACTCCGCACCCCCACGCTCCCGCCCGGAACACCCCCGGCGTGAACGTGACGGTCCCGGCGTTGGCGAACGTCACCTGAGCGGTTCCCCCCGAAACCCGCCACGGGGTTCCGGGACTGATGGCGGGGTTGGTCATTCCTGTGGCATCGACCGTGCCGGACCCCACCCCGCCGAGGTGGAGCGTCATGGTGCCACGGACCACCCCCGCGGCGAGCGAAGTACTGGAGTTCACCGTGTCGGTCATGGCCACCTGCACGGTCCCCGTCTGTCCCCTGCTCACCGTGGCGGGAGCCATGACGGTCACATCGAACACCTTGTGTCCCCACGGGCCGGTGATGGCCGCACAGGTGTAGTTGACCGTCACCGTCCCCGCCCCCGCCGGCGGGGCGTTGAACCCCAGCAGAGCCGCCACCCCGGCCCCCACCACGAGGACACGGGCCGTGATTCTCCTGCGGAACGAAGGCATGCGAAACTCCCGGGAGTCAGAGGATCGGCTGCGCTCTCAGTACTCCCCATCCTCACGTCGCCCGGCAGGGTCCCGCATCTCCCCACGTGCGGCACGCCACCCGGCGGTGAGGACGGCGCGGGAACGATCCGATCGGCGCTCAGATCCGTCACCGCGCGTTTCGCAGCTTGAGAATGTATGTCGCGGTGAGCGCGACAGCACGGTCCTCGTCGTGGGACAGATCCGCGAGGGCACGTGACGCCGTGGCTCCCGGGATGTCCGCGAGCGCCTGTGCCAGCCGTAGGCGTGCGGGCGGTTCGGTGCCGTGGGCGAGGTGGCCGGCGAGCCTGGTGGCGATCCGGTCCGCCGACGCGGGATCGCTCGCCAGCGCGCCCAGCGCATCGGCCGCGTCGGCGTCGTTCGTCCCCTCGACGATCATGCCGATGAGCGTCGGGACCGCGTCGGCCGCACCGCGTGCCCCGAGCGCCAGAGCCGCACACCTGCGGACCACGATGTCGCGGTCGGTGAGGGCGTCCCGCAGCAGTGCGGTCGCCGCACCGCTCGGGATCTCGGCGATGGACTGGACGGCACGTTTGCGCACCTCGGCCGCCGGTGAGCCGAGGCCCTCCGCCAGCAGCGCCAATCCGTCCTCGCCCGATCGCGCCAGAGCCCATCGGAGGGCCCCCGCGACGTTCGGGTCCGTCTCGCTCAGCGCCGCCTCGACCAGTGCCTCCACCGGCAGCGGAGCCTCCTCGGCCGAGGACAGGGCCGCGCGCTGGCGCTTGCCGGCGCTCTCCGACCCCAAGGCCTGCAGGAGTGCGACGATCCGCAGGACGTCCTCCCAGTCGGCGGGTTCCGCCGCACCGATCCGGCGGAGCCGAGTCAGCAGCTCCGTCTCACCGGCGATACGTTCTCGCGTCTGGCGGATGAGATCGTCGACGAGTTCCGAGGGCGTGAAGCCGGGATCATCGAGCGCTCGCCCGACTTCACGCAGCGACAGCCCCAACGACCGCAGACTCTCGATATGGAAGATCCGCCGGATGTCCTCGCTGGAGTACTCCCGGTAGCCGCCCACGGTACGACCCGTCGGCCGCACCAGGCCCAGCGACTCGTAATGCCTGAGCATGCGGGCGCTGACCCCCGAACGTCGTGCCACATCACCGATCAACACCGGCTGTCACTCCTCCTGACCGGTCGTGCCGAGAGCCACGACGCGCTTCGCCTCCTCGATCGCGAACTCGAACCCGGCATCCGGGTCGCGCGACAGCCGTTCCGTGGCGATCGCGTGCCGACGCACGCGAGGGTCGAGATCGGTCATCGCGGCCCGCAGGATCGGCACGACCACCTCACCCAGCGCGATCAACGCCCGGCTGAGGCTCAACTGCGTCTCACGCTCGCCACGCCCGAGCTGTGTCGCCAACACTCCGGCCAACTCGGATTCTTCACCCTCGGGCACCAGCACAACCGCCGCCCGCCACGCGCTCCGCGCCACCTCGTCGTCGGCGTCGGTCAGAAGCGCCCGCGTGATCGCCGGCCACGCCCGCCGATCCCCGATCTTGGACAACGTGTGCAAAGCCTGACTCCGTGCCTGCGCGCGCTCAGAACCGAGCTCATCGATGAGCTTCGGGACCGTCATCGACGCCGGGTGGCGGGTGAGTGCCCACGTCAGCATGTCACGCACATAGAAATCCGGCTCGACCGCGCACCGTTCGACGAGCTTGTCGACGAACCGCGGATCGGGCTTCGTGCCGAGCGTCAGCGCCGCCTGCAGCCGCACCGACGAACTGCTCTCCAGCCCCTGGAGAACTCGCATCGTGTTCATGTCCTCGTCCGGCATGGCCATCGGGACCACCTCCTCGGCCACAGTGAAGACCTTGTCACCGTGTGAAGGTCAACCTGGTCACGGCGATCGAAGACGCCCCGCGCACGGCCTGGCCGGGGCCGTTGTGACAACCATGTGACCGCCCCACCCGTACGCTGGCGTTCCGTAACGGAGGCGGACACGGGCGGTCGGGAGAGACGGATGAGGGTCCTGGTCGTCGAGGATCACGTGCGGCTCGCCGATTCGGTGGCGCGGGTCCTGCGGCGCGAAGGCATGGCGGTCGACGTGGCGTATGACGGGAGGGCGGCCCTCGACCGCGCCGTCGAGGTCGACTATGACGTGGTGGTCCTCGACCGCGACCTGCCGGATGTGTCCGGCGACGAGGTGTGCCGCCGGCTGATGGGCGAGCCGCTGCGCACCCGGGTGCTCATGCTGACCGCGGCCGCCACCATCGCCGACCGGGTGCGCGGCCTCACCATCGGCGCGGACGACTACCTGCCGAAGCCGTTCGCCTATCCCGAGTTGGTGGCCCGCATCCGGGCGCTCGGCCGGCGTTCCCAGCCCGCCGTGCCGCCCGTGCTGGTGCGCGGTGACCTGACGCTCGACCCGGCCCAGCGGGTCGCCACCCGGGCCGGGACGCGGCTGGCGCTCAATCCCAAGGAACTGGCCGTCCTCGAGTACCTGCTCACCGCGCAGGGCCGGGTCGTCTCCGCCGAGGAACTCCTGGAACGGGTGTGGGACGAGGCCACCGACCCGTTCACGACGACGGTGAAGGCGACCATGAACCGCCTCCGGTCGAAGCTCGGTGAGCCGCCCGTCATCGAGACCGTTCCCCGGGCCGGCTACCGAATCTGAACGGGACGGGATCCTCATGAGCCTGAAGTCCACGATCTCCGGTATGCGGGTCCGGCTGCGGCTCACCCTCCTGTATGGCGTGCTCTTCCTGCTCTCCGGCGCCGTCCTGCTGGCCATCACCTATCTCCTGGTCGCACACAGCGGGCCGAACGTCGCGATGTCCACGACCAGCACGACGCCGTCCGGTGGGCGGAGCGTCAGCATCTACCTGTGGGAGACCTTTCCCGCGGACGTCCGGCTCCCCGAAGCGGAACGGCGCATCGCCGAGGCGGTCCAGGAGCAGGCCCGCCGGCAGCGGGCAGTGATCATGAATCAGCTGTTCGTGCAGTCGGGCGTGGCGCTCGCCATCATGTCGGTGCTCGCGGCCGTCCTCGGCTGGCTGGTGGCCGGGCGGGTGCTGCGGCCACTGCAGACCATGACAGACAGCATCCAGCGCATCTCGGCGCAAAACGTGCACGAACGGCTGGCCGTCACCGGGCCGCGCGACGAGCTCAAGAATCTCGCGGACACCGTCGACGGGCTGCTCGGCCGGTTGGAGGCGACACTCGACTCGCACAAGAGGTTCGTCGCCAACGCCGCACACGAGCTGCGTACGCCGTTGACGCTGGAGCATGCCCTGCTGGAGGAAGCCGTCATCGACCCGGACGCGACCGCGGACTCGTTCCGGGAGCAGTTCGAGCAACTGATGGCCGTCAGCGAGCAACAGGCCCGGCTCCTCGAATCGCTGCTCGTCCTGGCGACCAGCGAACGCGGCCTGGACCGCCTGGAGACCGTCGACCTGTCCGAACTGACCGGCGACGTGCTGCGAGCCACCGACCCGGAGGCGCGGCGAAAGAACCTGGCCGTAGCGTCGAAGATCCGGCCCGCCCAGATCACCGGCGACCCCGCCCTCATCGAGCGACTGGTGGCCAACCTGGTCGACAACGCGATGAGCCACAACGTCCCGGACGGACGTGTGGAGGTGACGACAGGCACAGAAGCCACGCGTCCCTTCCTGTCGGTGACCAACACCGGGCCACCCGTCCCACCGGAGATGGTGAACCAACTTCTCAGCCCGTTCCAGCGGCTCAACCGAACCGCCGACGACGGCCATCACGGCCTCGGCCTGTCCATCGTCCACTCGATCGCCACCGCCCATTCAGCGGACTTGACCGTACGGGCCCGGCCGGAGGGCGGCCTCGCGATCAGAGTGCTTTTCCCGGTCGTAGAAATCAAGAAGAGCGGCAAAGCGTTTTCTGTGCCCGTCGTGTGACCGGCCGAAGCGTAGAACATGACGCATGTCCACGAATACGACGAAGCCGAAGACAATTGGACCGATTCTCGCCGCGGTTGCTTTGCTGCTTGCCGTGGGAACCGCGGGTTGCTCCCGTCAGATCGACCCGGCGGTGGCGACCGCCAAGTCCGGCACGCCTGAGGCCGGCGTGACGCCGGGAGACAATCAGGCCTCGGCGCTGAAATTCTCGCAATGCATGCGGGATCAGGGCCTCACGTGGTTCCCCGACCCGGACGCCACGGGCAATCTGAAGGTGCACGCTCCCGACGGCGTCGACCAGAGCAAGGTGGACAAGGCGGAGGAGGCGTGCAAGGCGTACGCCCCCTGGGAGAGCCGGCAAGGCGGGCAGCTCAGCGCGGAGGAATTCACCAAGCTGCGCCAGGTGTCGCAATGCATGCGGGACCACGGATTCGCTGAATATCCCGACCCCGACGCGAACGGCTCCATCACGATCGACTCCAAGGTTCTCGGTGTCGAGCCCGACGACCCGGCTTTCCAGAAAGCGAGACAGGAGTGCGATAAGTACATGCCGGCTCCGCGGAGCAAGGAAAACTCCTGATGGGTGCACGACGCACCGCGGGTGTGGTCGCCGGCGTGCTCGCGGCCTGTGCCGTGGCCGCCGCGATCACGGTCGTCAACCTACCGGCGGCGAAGGGAAGCCCCGGCTTCGCCGACAGCACGCCGGTGTCCACCGCCGAGATCACCAAGCGGACGCTGGTCGACCGGGAGGAGCACGACGGCACGCTCGGCCACGGCGACACCACATCGATCTCGTCGCGCGGCGACGGCACCGTGACCTGGCTGCCCGCGGAGGGCTGGACGATCACCCGCGGCAAGGCGATGTTCCACCTCGACAACAGGCCGGTCACCCTGCTCTACGGCTCGCTCCCCGCGTATCGCACGCTCTCGACGGGCGTCAGGGGCGCCGACGTCAAGCAGTTCGAGCGGAACCTCCGGGCGCTCGGCTACCGCGGCTTCACCGTCGACAGGACCTACAGTTGGGCGACCGCCTCCGCGGTCAGGGACTGGCAGGACGACCTCGGCCTGACCAGGACCGGCACGGTGGATCCCGGCCAGATCGTGTACGCCGCCGGCCCGGTGCGTGTGGACTCGCTGAGTACGCAGGTGGGGACCGTGGTCGGGCCCGGCGCCACCGTGGAGAAGGTCACCGGCACCTCGCCGCTGGTCACGGTCCGGCTGGACATGAGCTCGGGGCGGCTCGCCAGGCAGGGCGCCACGGTGCGGGTCACGCTTCCCGACGAGAAGGTCGCCCCCGGCAAGATCGTCAAGGTCGCCACGGTCGTGAGCCAGGGCGAGAACGCCGAAGCGGACACCACCCGCATCCAGGTGACAATCCGCTTCACCTCGACGGTCAAGGCCAGGGGCGCGGCTGCCGTCACCGTCGCTTTCACCGCCGGCAAGCGGCCGGACGTGCTGGCCGTTCCGGTGGCCGCGCTGCTCGCGCTCGCCGAAGGCGGGTACGGGGTGCAGATCGTCGACGGAAGCACGACGCGGAACGTGGCGGTGGAGACCGGGCTCTTCGCCGACGGCAAGGTGGAGATCACCGGAAGCGGGCTGCAGGCCGGCCTGAAAGTGGCGATGCCATCGTGAATCCCCTCGAACCCGTCGCGACCGCCCCGGCCCCCCTCACCGGCCACCCGGTGATCGAGCTCGCCGGTGTCACCAAGACCTACCCCGGCGGGGTCACCGCGCTGCGCTCGGTCGACCTGGTCGTCCGCTACGGCGAACTGCTCGCGATCGCCGGGCCGTCGGGCTCGGGCAAGTCCACGATGCTGAACCTGGCCGGCACACTGGACCGGCCGTCACAGGGCACCGTGCGAATCGACGGGCACGACGTGGCGTCGCTGTCCGACCGTCAGCTCTCCGCGCTGCGCGCCCGGCGTATCGGCTTCGTCTTCCAGCAGTTCCACCTCGCGCCGGGGCGGGACGCGCTGGGCAACGTCGCCGACGGCCTGCTCTACACCGGCGCCGGCAAACGGGAACGCGAGCAGCGCGCCGAGGCCGCGCTGGTACGGGTCGGCCTGGGCGCGCGGCTCACCCACCGCCCCCACCAGCTCTCCGGCGGCGAACGCCAGCGGGTGGCCATCGCCCGCGCGGTCGCGGGCGACCCGCCGCTGCTGCTCGCGGACGAGCCGACCGGGAACCTCGACTCGGTCTCCGGCGCCGGGGTGATGCACCTGCTGCGCGAGCTGAACGACGCGGGCACGACGATCCTGGTCATCACGCACGACCGCGAGATCGCGAGCAGCCTGCCCCGGCAGGTGCCGATGCGCGACGGGCAGGTGGTCTGAGATGTCGCTGCGCCCCGCCCGGCTGCGCGTGCCGGACCTGGCCCGGCTCGGCGGCTACGGCCTGCGCTCACGCCCGCTGCGCGCCGTGCTGTCGGCACTGGGCATCGCGATCGGCATCGCGGCGATGACCGCGGTGGTCGGCATCTCCGCCTCCAGCCGCGCCGACCTCGACCAGGAACTCGCGAAGCTCGGCACCAACATGCTGACCGTGTCCCCCGGCAAGACGATGTTCGGCAAGCAGGCCGCCCTGCCCGACGAGTCGATCGCGATGATCAAGCGGATCGCCCCGGTGCGGTCGGCCACCGCGACCGGCATGCTCAACGACACGTACGCCTATCGCAACGACCGCATCCCAGCCGCGCAGTCCGGCGGCCTGTCCGTACTCGCGGCCAAGCTCGACCTCCTCAAGACGGTCGGCGGCACGCTCCACCACGGCACCTGGCTCAACGGGGCCACCGACAGGTACCCGGTGGTGGTGCTCGGCGCGACCGCGGCCGAGCGGCTAGGGAACGTGCCCGCCGTCCACATCGGCGGCCGACGGTGGGTCGTGGCCGGGGTCCTGCGAAAGGTGCTGCTGGCCCCGGAACTCGACTCGGCCGTCCTCATGGGCTGGCCCGCGGCCACGACGTACCTGGACTTTGACGGCCATCCGACGACGGTCTACACACGCTCGGCCGAGTCACAGGTGGAGGCCGTGCGAGCCGTACTCGCCCCCACGGCCAACCCGTCGGCACCGGGCACGGTCCAGGTGTCGAAGCCGTCCGACGCCCTGGCCGCACGCCGGGCCACGAACGCCACTTTCGACGCATTGCTCCTCGGCCTGGGCGCCGTCGCGCTACTGGTAGGCGGGATAGGCGTCGCCAACACGATGGTGATCTCGGTACTGGAAAGGCGCTCGGAGATCGGCCTCCGCAGATCACAGGGCGCCACAAAAGGCCAGATCCGTACACAGTTCATCGCGGAGTCGCTGCTCCTGTCACTGCTCGGCGGCACGTCCGGCGCGCTGCTCGGCTATCTGGTGACCGGAATGTACGCCACCACGCAGAAGTGGCCCACAGTCATGCCCCTGTGGGTCCTCGCAGGCGCCACCGGCGCAACGGTGCTGATCGGCGCCATCGCGGGCCTGTACCCGGCGATCCGCGCGGCCCGCCTGTCACCCACGGAAGCCTTGGCGGCGACCTGACAAGCAGCCATGTCACGAGCAGGCTCACAAGGCCGCTCGTAGAACACCGCGTGCCCGACGCCTTCGTTCAGCCCTGTACGTGACTGATGGCGTCGAAGACGGCTGCGGCCACCGCGTCTGGCTGGGACGCCCCGACGGCGTGGGAGGCCCCCGCGATCTCGCGGGTCCCGAGCGAGCCGGCGCGTTGGGCCATGAATCTCAGCGCCTCGGCCGGGATGTTGAGGTCGCGATCGCCGTGGACGAACCAGGACGGCTTGGCACGCCAGCCCGGCTCGCTCACCGTCAGCCCGTCGGTCAGCGCCTGTTCGGTCACCGGCCGCTGGGTCGCCGCCATCAGGACGGCCTCATCGGCGTCGAGGTCGGCACAGAACTGCTGGTGGAACCTGTCCTCGGCGATCCGGAACTCGTTGCCGCCGACAGAGCCTGGGTAGGCGACCAGCGCGCCACCCAGGCTGCTGCCCTCGAACTTGCCGGACAGCACCAGCGCGCTCTCCCCGGGCTCAGGCGCGAAGGCGGCGACGTACACGAGGGCCTGCACGGCGTCGTTGCCGGACGCCGCCTGGCTGATCACCATGCCGCCGTAGGAGTGGCCGACCAGGACGACCGGCCGTCCGATGCCGGCGATCACGTCGCGCATGTAGGCGGCGTCGCCCGCGACGCTGCGCAACGGGTTGGCCGCCGCGACCGCGGCCAGCCCGCGGCGCAGCGGTTCCGCACGGAGCCTCACGGCGCTCCTGGCCGCACACGAACTCGTCCGACGAGGCGAACACCGCCGTCCGCCCAGGTCACAGGGTATCGATCAGGCCGCCGTCGATGACGAAGTCCGCGCCGGTGACGTTGCCGGCGCGCTCACTGGCGAGCAGGACGACGAGGTCGGCGACCTCCTCCGGGCGGGTGAACCGGCCGGTGACCGAGTCGGCGGCGGCCTGCGTCGCCACCGCGTGCGACTCGCCGCCGTTGTGGCGGGCGAGCGTGGCGGCGACGCCGTCCGCGCCGAGCCACAGGTCGGTGGCGACCGGCCCAGGGCTGACGGTGTTGACCCGGATCCCGTGCGGGCCCAGCTCCTTCGACAGGGACTTGCTGAAGCTGGCCAGGGCCGCCTTCGCGGCGCTGTAGTCGATCACCAGCGGGTCCGGCAGCGACGCGTTGACCGAGCTGACGGACACGATCGTGCCGGCGCCGCGGCCGAGCATGAGCGGCAGCGCCTCGCGGGTGGCGCGCACCGCGGACAGGAAGTTGACGGTCAGGGTGGCGAGCCAGTCCACGTCGGTGACGGACGCGAAGCCGCCGGTGCGCGGTCGTACCGCGCCGACGTTGTTGACCAGAATGTCCAGGCCGCCGAAGGCCACGCCGGCGGCCTCGACCAGTTCGGCCGGGCCGTCCAGGGTGGCGAGGTCCACCGCGACCGGGCGGACGCGGCCCCCCGCCGCCAGATCGGACAGCTCGGCGCTGATGTGCCGCGCTCCGGCGGTCACGCTGACGCCCTCCGCGGCGAGCGCCCGGGTGATCGCCAGCCCGATGCCCTTGCTCGCGCCGGTGACGACGGCGGTCTTGCCTGAAAGGTGCAGCTCCATGACGGGCCTTTCTACGGGACGCGGCCCCGCGCCTTTGCGGGGCCGCGCGGGTTCAGCGGGAGGACCTGGCGGCGGCGACGATGACGTCCACCACGGCCTGCGGCCGGGACAACATCGACAGGTGCGACGCGGCGATCTCGGTGACCTTGCTGTGCGCCCGGTTCGCCATGGTGAGCTGCAGCGACGGCGGCAGGATGCCGTCCTCCGTGCCTACCAGGTACCAGCTCGGCAGCGTCTTCCAGGCGGGCGCCCCGGACGGCTCCTGCAGCGCGCTCAGCGTGATCGGGCGCTGCTCGGCGGCCAGCCGGGCGGCCGTGGCGGCCGGCAGATCACCGGCGAACGCCTGCGGGAACACCGCCGGCTTGATGTAGAGGTCGACGTCTCCGGCCGGCGCCCCCGGGTAGCCCACGACGTCGAACAGCGCGCTCGGGTCGCCGCCGCCCTGCAGGCCGAGGATCGTCTCGCCCTGGTCGGGCGCGAACGCGTTGACGTAGACGAGCGCCTTCACGTCGGGGTCGGTGGCGGCCGCGTTGGTCACGACCGCGCCGCCGTAGGAGTGGCCGACCAGGACGACCGGGCCGCTGGTCCGCTGGGCGAGGAACGCCGACAGGTACGCGGCGTCGCCGCCGAGCCCGCGCAGCGGGTTGGGCGCGGCGAGCACGGTGTACCCGAGCTCTTGCAGCCGGCCGGTCACTTTCGACCAGCTCGAGGCGTCGGCCCAGGCGCCGTGTACGAGCACGATGGTCGGCTTCTGGTGATCGGTACGGCCGGCGGCCGATGCCGGGACGCCGAGCGTGAACAGGGCGAGGGCGGCCAGCGCGATCACCGCGCCGCGACGGCGGAGGGGGCGGTTCATCATATGGATTCAGCTTTCAGTCGAGGAAGGCGAGCAGGTGCCGGGTTGATCGTGATCAGAGCGACTGGCGGGCGAGCCAGGCCAGCGTGACGTCGGCGACCTCGCGCCAGCCGCCGTCGATGGTGAGCGAGTGCGCCCGGTCAGGGAACTCGTGGAAGTCGGTGACCGCGGCGGAGTGCCGGTACTGCTTCAGGGTGGCCAGGGTGACGGCCTCGGGCACGGTGTGGTCCCGGCCGCCGGTGATCAGCAGCAGCGGGCCGCGGGCCTCGTTCCCGGTCGCCACCTTGGCGGGCGAGTGCGGGTCGAAGTTGGCCGCCGCGGCCTCGAACAGCGGCTTCCCCGGGGCCGGGATGCTCCAGCGCCGGTACAGCTCGCCGGACTCCTGCTCGGAGACGGCATTGCCGAAGGCGTACCGGAACTGAGCCTCGGTGAGCGACACGGCCCGGTTGCGGTTGGCGGGGTTGCGGAACACGGGCAACGCCGAGCGCAGCGTGGTCAGCGGCACCGGCAGCACGCCCTTGATCTGCGCGGCGTCGATCGCGACGGCGGCGGCCGCGAGGTCCAGCCCGAGCAGCTTCTGGGCGATCATGCCGCCGAACGAGTGGCCGATCAGGATGGGCCGTTCCGGCAGACCGCTGATGATCTTCGTGTAGTGCTCGACGACGTCGTCGATGCCGTGACCGGCGATGGCCTCAGGGTTCGCCCGGGACTCCTCGACGGTCGCGCCGTCGCCTGGCCAGCCGGGCGCGCTCGGCGCGTAGCCGGCCTCCTGGAACAGGTCGATCCAGGGGGTCCAGGACGTGGCGTGCAGCCACAGTCCGTGGATGAAGATGACGGGAGTGCTCATGGTGACCTCTCAGCAGGTGATCGAACCGAAGGCGGGGAACCGCGACGTGGAGCCGGAACGTCGCGACGGAGGCGAACGGCCGGAACGGGCGTACACCCGGACGATCAGGACGTCGTGCCGAGCGCGGGCGCACCCATCACGCTAGGGGCCCGGCCCGCGCGCCACCCCACGTGAACACGTAGTCCTCGACGTACGGACTTCGCACGTCGAGGACCCGCCATCTCGGGCTCAGCCGGCCTGGATCGCCATCAGCCGGGCCAGCTCCACCCGGGACCGCACCTGGAACTTCCGGAACACCTGCCGCAGGTGGTAGTCGACCGTGTGCGGCGAGATGAACAGCAGGGCGGCCGTCTCCCGGTTGGTGAGCCCACGGGCGACGTGCTCGGCGACGGTCCGTTCAGAATCGGTGAGCCGGGACCAGGCCGGTCCGGTCTCGGCCGGCCCGCCGTCCAGCCAGATCACCGCGCCGGTCAGGACATGGTCGTCGTAGACGCCCTCGCATCGCCCGGTCAGCGTCCCCGACGGCAGGGTCAGCCGCGCGTGCCGCCGTCCCGGCGCGGTGCTCAGCCGCCGCCCGGCCCACTCCCACAGCAGCGTGCGATCCGCGGACGACAGCAAGCCCGCGGCGGCGCTGTTCACGAACATGGTGTGGGCGTCGACGACGGCGACGGGCCCCTTCGCCTTCCGGCGTACCTCAAGGAAATGCGTGTGCAAGGCCCGACGCCGGCCGGACCCGGCGGTGTACGGATCGTGAGCGAGCACCGTTTCCTCCCCTGCGTCGCCTTGACCGTTCGTCCTCATGGAACCGCGCCGGGGCGGGTCGCCGAATCAGGGAAACACCCCAGTGTGTCCGCGAGGCCGCGGTCAGCCGACGGGGCCGTCCTTGAACAGCTCGCGCAACTGCCGCCGGGAGGTGAGCCGCAACTTCCGGAAGATCTTGGTGAGGTGGTACTCGACGGTCGAGGTGCTGACGTACAGCCGCCGGGCGATCTCCGCGTTCGTCGCACCCTCGGCGGCAAGGGTGGCGATCTTGGTTTCCTGCGGGGTGAGGACGGAGCCGACCGGCGCGGCCGGGGGCGCGACCCGCTCGCCGGTCGCGGCGAGCTCCACCCGGACGCGCTCGGTGAAGATCCCGGCGCCCATCGCGGCGAACATCTCGTGCGCCGTACGAAGCTGCGCCCCGGCCTCGCCGCGACGGCGGTGCCGCCTGAGCCATTCGCCGTACAGCAGGTGGGTGCGAGCCAGGTCGGTGCGCATCCGGGTACGTCCCAGCAGCTCCAGCGCCTGCCGGTAGAGCGGCTCCGGGGCGCGGCCGGTCAGCTCGCCGAGGAGCGCACGGCTGCGGGCGAGCAGGCCGAGTCCCCAAGGCATGCCGCTGATCGGCGCCCGCTCCTCCAGCCGCGCCAACGCCTGCCGTGCCATGTCGGGGTCACCCGCCCGTACCGCCGCCTCGACCAGGTCGGGCAGGACCCGGTTGCCGTTGCCCGGCGGGTCGCGGTCAAACAGCGGGCGGGCCCGGTCGAGCGCCTCCCGGTAGTTGCCGAGGCTCACCTCCAGCACCGTCATGGCCAGGGCCGCCTGGTTGACCAGGGCCGGGACGTTCTGGACCGCGTTGACGGCGATCTGCTCGGCGGCGGCGCGCGCCTCCTGCTCCCGGCCCTGCCAGACCAGTTGCTCGATCTGCCACTGCGGGCGGCCCCGCGGCATCACCCCGCTCATCGCGTACAGGTCGAAATTCTCGGCGTAGTGCCCGTCGGCGACGGCGATCCGGCCCGCGCGCAGCTCGCCGCCGGCGAGCAGGGTGAGCGTCACCCGGAGCGCGTGCAACGCCCCGCTCTCGCGGCCGGACGCCGCCAGCCGGCGCAGCAGCGCGGACCGGCCCTGCTCGTCCCAGAGCTCGTCGGCGGCGAGCCCGCCGAGCAGCGCGAGCGGCATGCCCTCCTCGCTGAGCCGCTCCGCCGTGCACAGCTCGGCGACCGCGGCCCGCATCAGCGGCACCGCGGCCCGGTACCCGGCCGTGACCCGGGTGGCGAACGCCCGGGCCAGCAGGTCGGCCGCCGGCCCCGCCGGATCGGCCGGTACGGCGAGCACGGCACGGGCCACCTCGATCGGCGTGGTGCCGACCGTGTGCTCCAGCGCGACCATGGCGGTCTCCAGCGCCTCCCGGAGGATCACCCGGGTCAGCCGCTCGTCCCGGCCGCCGAGCGCGGCGGCGGCGTCCATCAGGATCGCGGGCGCGTGCGCCACCCGGTCGTCGTAGTTGGCGACGGCGGCGCGCAGCCGCTCCCCCATCGCCCGGGCGACCGGGGTGTCCAGCATCGGCCGCGCCTGGTCGAGCAACCGGCGGACCGCGGCGACGTCCCCGGCGACCAGGTACGCCCCGGCCGCGGCGAGCAGCCGGCCGCCGCGCGCCGGCGCGTCCGGGCTGAGCTCGGCGGCACGGGCCAGGAAGGCGGCCTGGGCGGTGTGGCCACCGCGCGCTCCTGCCCGCTCGGCGGAGGCTTCCAGGGCCCGGGCGACGCTCTCGTCGGTGCCCGCGGTGGCGGCGGCGAGGTGCCAGGCGCGGGTGTCGGGGTCGAGCACGGGGTCGCTGGAGTCCGCCAGCGCGCGATGCGCGCGGCGGCGGTCGGCCGGCGTGGAGGCGTTGTAGACCGCGGCCCTGATGAGCGGGTGCCGGAAGGTGACGCTGCCGCCGGCCAGGTCGCCGAGCAGCAGGATGCCCTCGGCGAGCGCCGGGTCGGCGTCCACCGGGGACATGCCGAGCAGGGCCCCGGCCCGCCAGAGCAGCGCCTGGTCGTGCGCGGGCGCGATCGAGGCGACGAGCAGCAGCTCCCTGGTGGCCGGGGGCAGCGCCAGGACCTGGCCCAGGAAGTACGTCTCCAGGTGCGTGCCCAGCGGGAACCGTACCGGCAGCTCGGTGTGGCCCGCGAGCTGCTTCGGCGAGAGGGCGGTGGCGAGGGTGATGAGCGCGAGCGGGTTGCCGTCGGTCTGCTCCACCACCCGCTCGGCCACCGCGTCGTCGAGCGGCCCGGTGACGCACTCCGCGAGCAGCCGACGAGCGTCCGTGTCACGCAGCCCGCGGACGGGGCGCACCGGCAGGCCCTCGAAGATCGCGGCCTCGGGTTCGCGTAGCGCCACGAGCACCCCGACCCCCTCGGCGTGCAGCCGCCGGCCGACGAACGCGAGCGCCTGGGCGGAGTCGCGGTCCAACCAGTGCGCGTCGTCGACGAGGCAGAGCAGTGGCCGGTCGGACGCGATCTCGGCGAGCAGGCTGAGGGTGGCGAGACCGACCAGGAACTGCTCCGGCGGCGGGCCGTGCATCAGCCCGAACGCCCGCCGCAGGGCATCGCCCTGCGGGCCGGGAATCCGTTCGAGCCGATCGAGGAACGGCGCGAGAAGGTGGTGCAGCGCGGCGAAGCCGAGCGGGAGCTCGGACTCGACGCCGGAGATGGTGAGCACCCGCAGCCCCGCGGCCGAGGCCGCCGAGGCCGCCGTCTGCAGCAGCCGCGTCTTGCCGACGCCCGGCTCGCCGGCGAGGACGAGCGTGTCGCTGAGTCGCGCGCCGAGCCGCCGGATCATCTCGTCGATCACGTGCCGTTCCGCGTCCCGACCGTGCAGCGCCGCGGGCGCCGGCCGGGACCCCTGAGCGGTGACGTCGTCGGACACGATTCCCCCTCAGCTCCCCCTCGACGACGCGTGCGCACGTACCGGGGCCGGACTGGGTTCGACCGGGAAACGGCACCAGGAGACTATGTCACCATGTCGAGCGAGTCCGCCAAGTATGCGCTTTTCGGGCGAGAGCCAGAGATCTCCCAGCTCTCCGGCCTCCTCCGCGGGCTCCGCGACGGAGGCAGTTCACTGATCGTCCGCGGCGAGCCCGGCATCGGCAAGTCCGCACTGCTCACCGCGGCCGCGGACGCCGGCCGGGACACCGGGCTGCGGGTGCTGTCCACGGCCGGCACGCAGGCCGAATTCCACCTCCCGTACGCAGGGCTGCACCGCCTGCTGCATTCCGCGCGGCTGGACGACGGGGCACTGCCCGGCCCGCAGCGGCGCGCGCTGGCGGCCGCCCTGGGGCTCATCGACGCTCCCGTGCCCGATCTGTACCTGGTCGCGCTCGCCACGCTCAACCTGCTGGTGGAGGCGGCGAGCCGGAACCCGCTGCTGGTGCTCGCCGACGACGGCCAGTGGCTCGACCCGCCCACCGCCGGGGTGCTGTCCTTCGTCGCCCGGCGGCTGGAGGCCGAGCCGGTGGCGCTGCTCGTCACACTGCGCGACGGCGTGCCCTGCGCGCTGGCCGAGGCCGGGCTGCCCGAGCTCGCGCTGCGGCCGTTGCCGGACGCGGCCGCGGCGCGCCTGCTCGACGCGCGCGCCCCCGGCATGGATCCGCGTACCCGGCGGAGGCTGCTCGACGAAGGCGCCGGCAACCCGCTCGCGCTGGTGGAACTGACCGGCGAATGGCGCGACCAGGGGGCCGGCCTGCTCTCCTCGCCGTGGCTACCGCTGACCGAGCGGCTGGAGCGCGCCTTCGGCGCCCGGCTGGGCGACCTCCCCGCCGCCACGCGAGCTCTGCTGCTGGTCACGGCCCTCGACGACGGCACCGCACTGGAGGAGGCGATCACAGCCGCCGCCGTCCTCACCGCCGGGCCCGTCACGCACGACGACCTGGCGCCCGGAATTCGAGCCGGGCTGATCGGGCAGGACACCGCCCAGATCCGGTTCCGGCACCCGCTCATGCGCTCAGCGATCTACCAGGCCACGTCGCTGCCGCAGCGCCGCGCGGGCCACGCCGCGCTCGCCGAAGCGCTCGCCCGGCAGGACGGCGAACACGCCGCCGCCCGCCGGATCTGGCACCGCGCGTCCGCCGCCGCCCGGCCCGACGAGGAGATCGCGGCCGAGCTGGACACCATGGCCGCCCGCGTCGCGCAGCGCGGCGCCCCGACCGAGGCGGTGACCGCGCTCGAGCAGGCGGCCAAGCTCACCGGGGACGCGGAACGGCGGGCCGACCGGCTGCTCCGGGCGGCGGACCAGGCCGTGGAGCTCGGCGGCCGCGACGTCGTCGTACGGCTGCTGCGCCAGACCGAGTTGCTGCCGCTCACCTCCCGGCAGCAGGCCCGGCTCCGGTGGATCCGGGGCACCCTCGACGACGGTTCGGACGGCAGGGCGACCGGCCCGCAGGCGCTCGCCGCCCTCGCCGAGTCGGTCGCCGCGGAGGGACGGCCCGAGGAGGCGCTGCGCATCCTGTGGAGCGCCGCGCTGCAGTGCTTCTGGATCGAGCCGGGCGCCGAGGCGCGCCGCCGGATCGTCGCGGCCGCCGAAAGCCTGCCGGTGCCGGCCACGAACCCGCTGCTGCTGGCGATCCTCGCGTACGCCGCGCCGCTCGACCGCGGCGCCGTGGTCATCGACGGACTGAGGGAACTGGCCACGGGGCCCGTCATCGACCCGCAGGCGGCCCGGCTGCTGGGCTCCGCGGCGGTACTCGTCGGCGCGTTCGAGCAGGTGGAGACCTTCTCCGCGGCGGCGCTGCCCGGGCTGCGCGCGCAGGGACGGCTGTACCTGCTCACCCGTTCCCTTGCCCAGCAGGCGTGGAGCGCGGCGCACCGGACCAACCTGAACGTGGCGATCCCGGCCGCCGAGGAGGCGGCCCGGCTCGCCCTCGAGACGGACCAACCACAGATGTACGGCACCGCCGTGTCCACCCAGGCGCTGATCGCCGCGCTGCGCGGCGAACCCGACCACGCCCGGGAGCTCGCGGCCCGTGCCGAGGCGATGAGCGTGGCCGCCGGGGTGCGGCCGGTGCTCGCCACCGTGCAGATGGCCCGCGGCCTGGCGGCGCTGGGCAAAGACCGGCACGCGGAGGCGTACGAGCACCTGCGCCGCCTGCACGACCCCGCCGACCCGTCGTACCAGCTCGCGCTGCGCTGCTACGTGGTGACCGCGTTCGCCGACGCCGCCGCCAGGAGCGGAAACGCCGGCGCGGCACGGGCGGTACTGCGCGACCTGGAGGAGGTGGCGCGGACAACGCCCGCACCCGCGCTGCACGTGGGCCTGCCGCTCGCCCGGGCACTGCTCGCCGACCCGGCGGACGCACGGGCCAGGTTCGCCGACGCGCTCGCCGCCGACCACACCCGCTGGCCGTTCGCCCGGGCATATGTACAGGTGGCCTACGGAGAATGGCTCCTGGACCAGGGCGACCCCGGCTCGGCCCTGCCGCTGCTGCGCACCGCTCGCGACACCTTCGACGCACTGGGCGTCGTGCCGTTGAGCGACCGCGCCAGGCGCGCCCTGCACACCTGCGGCGAGACCAGCGCCGACCGCGTCCTGGCAGCCCGCGACAAGCTCACCCCGGTAGAACTGCACATCGCCCGGCTCGCCGCCGACGGTCTGTCCGACGAGGAGATCGGCGAACAGGTCTACCTGTCCCGCCGCACAGTCGGCACACACATGGCCCAACTGCTCCCCAAACTCGGCATCGACTCCCGAGCCAACCTCCCCGCCCTCCGCCGTGACCGGGCGGACTGACCCCACGCCGGCGACAAGTCGCCAACCCGAACTACATGTGGTCAGGGGCGGGTCGAACCATCGACCTTCCGCTTTCTCAGGAGTAGGCACCATGATCGCTCGCATGCCGGACGCTGACCAAGCAGGCCTCACATGGCCATCACGGGAGCTGCACCTGCGCCAGGATGGACGTTGTGAACGACCTCGTTATTCGTCCCGTACGGCCCGATGATCTCGACGCTGTCGCTGAGCTGCGCTGGCGGTGGGTGCAGGAGATCTATGGCACCTCCGGCTCCGCACTGGATGAGTTCGTGCCGCGCTTTGTGGCCTGGGCAAAGGAGAACCAGTCCTCCCATCGATGCATGGTCATGGTCCGCGGTGACCTGGTCATCGGCATGGCATGGCTGGCGATCAGTCAGCGTGTCCCACATCCGCGCGCGTTCGAGCGCGCATCGGGTGATCTGCAATGCGTATACGTGCTGCCGGGCGAGCGTAACGGGGGCTTGGGCGGTCAGCTGATTCAAGCGGTCCTGGCCGCCGGACGCGATCTCGGACTGGAACGCATCACCGTTCACTCAAGTGACCAGGCGATCTCGGCCTACTGCCGTCATGGGTTCACATCCTCTCCGCGCCTACTCCAGGCCGATATCACCCAAAACAGCGCCTGATCCCCCTCAAGCCGCCGCCGCACCTTCGACCCGCCGCAGCCAGCGGGGTTGATCTTCACCACCTCATCCGGCAAGCCAATCGACTCACGCAATCTCCTGCGCCAGGTTCCACACAGTACGGAAGCGAGTCGGTCTGGAGACGTTCCGATTACACGACATCCGGCACACGGCCGTCTCGCTCCTCCTCGACCTCGGCGTACCTCCGCACATGGTTCGCGAGATCGTCGGCCACAGCGACATAGAGGTCACCATGGATGTATACGCGCAGACGAGAGCGCTCAAGCGACTCGGGAAAGAGATCGCTCAGCGTTGATGTAGTCGTCGATGTAAAAGCCCGAACCGTGATCATGGTTCGGGCTTTTCGCAGGCCATACGGTGGTCAGGGGCGGGGTCGAACCGCCGACCTTCCGCTTTTCAGGCGGAGCAGCCGCCCTGCTCCCCTACCGAAGACCAAGGCCAGAAGGTGGTGTACCGCTGCCGCCGAACGCCCCTGGTGGCCGACGTTGCTGTCACCACTGCTGTCAGGGCGAGCCGCCCCCTTCCTTCCGCATCTGCAATATCTCAATGGCTTGGAGTACGTCCGTGACCACGTGGTCAGCCTGATGGTCGACACCGGGCCAGGTGCCCCGGTCGATCCAAATCGTCCGGAGACCCGCGGCCCGTCCGCCGGCGATGTCGGCGGTGGGGTTGTCACCGATCACCCAACCACCCTCACCGAGAGTCATGCCGCACCGCCTGGCCGCGATCCTGAACAGAGCGACGTCTGGCTTGCGGATGCCTTCGGCTCCCGACAACGCGTAGGCGTCTACGGCTTTGGTCAAGCCGGTCTGCTGGATCTTCCCGAGCTGGTTGTCCGCCATCCCGTTGGTCACGATCGCCACGCGCCATCCGGTCGCCCGTAGCCGGGCCAGGCCGTCCAGAACTTCGGGCTGACAGCGCACGAGGTGCGGCATGCGCCTCCGGTAGCGGCTCCAGATCTCGTCAACCGACTCCGGCAGCGTGAAACGCTCACGGACCTTGGCGAAGAACACCTCTCGATGAGGAAAATCCTCTTGGTCAAGAGCGATCAGCCAGTCAACCGCTTCCGCCCCCAGGTCATGCTCGCCGGCGAACTCCTCGACCCACATCCGGAACGCCTCGTCAAGGTTCACAAGAGTGTTGTCCAGGTCAAAGAGCGCAAGCCGTTGCACAGAGCGATCCTATGAGGCTGTACGTCCAAGACTGGTGCCCCTCGGGTGTGTGCGATCATGGGGGCATGACGATCAGAAAGGCCCATGCCTGCTGACCGCCGGCTCGCGCTCCACGCGACGCTCCCCGACCGTTACGCCCCTTTTGAGGTCCTGGCTTCGACCATCGACCATCTCGGTCGGCTCGTAGCCCTGGTTGCTGATCCCGCCCAGGGCTTCGTCTCCATCCCGCACCTCCCCGGGCTCCGGCCGCCTCCACGCTATGACGCGATCGCTGTCATCTGCGACGAAACCGAAATCCACGAGATTGCGCTGAACGACCTCGGACTGTGGTTCACCGACATCGACACCCTCGGCGACGGCGTCGTGCTGGCGGCAGCCCGATGTCTTCCTTCCGGCATACCGTACGAGCGTTACCTGGAGCCGGTGCCCAGGGATGAGCTCCTGCTCGCCGCCAACGTCCGGGTGATCGACGGCGACGGGTGGACCCGGGCGGCTTTCTACGCGGGTGACGGCATCGAGCAGCTCATGACCGACCCGCGGGGGAACATCTGGACCAGCTACTTCGACGAGTCGAACTACTGGGCTGCCAACCCGGACGGCACCTGTTCCAAGCGATCCATGCTCGGCCTCGCCCGATGGGACAAAGGTGAAGGCCCGCCGTGGCTGGCGTCCGACACTCCAGGTATCGCCTGGTGTGACTGCTACGCACTGAACGTCGGCCGCGAGACGGTCCACGCCTGCCCTTACACCGACTTTCCGCTAGTCGAGATCGACGCGAACGGCATCCGTGCCGTCACGCCGAACCCTGTCACCCGATGTAGCGGCCTGGCCATCTCCGGTCCCCAACTCGCCTTTCTAGATCAGCACCGTGTGGACGGCGAGTATCACTGGGAGATCCGCGGGGCCCGCAAGGAGGGCGGAGCAGTCGTGGAGACCGGCCGGCAACCCCTGGTACTACCGGAAGGCCGGCAGCCGGCGGGCTGGGCGCGTGGCAAGATCGGCCGGGACTGGACACTGTGGCTGCACGAGGACGGTGACCCGCGGCGCTGGTACCGCTACGAAATCGACGATTAAGCCCACCTGGCCCCCCGAAATCCGCCAGGGTTCGGGTCACGTCCAGCGGAGTGGTGTATGAGTTGATCTCTGCGTGATCCTGTTTCTGCAGGTTAAGCGGTGAGTGTGTGCGGGTGTGGGTTCTTGTGGGGTGTGTCGCCTGGGATGAGGCGGAGCCGGG
>NZ_JBDPMD010000041.1:0-88706 GCF_039871875.1 Sphaerisporangium sp. B11E5
CCCCCACCCCCAGCACCCCGACCGGCAACACGATCCGCGGCGTCGGTTCCAACCGCTGCCTCGACGTCACCGCCGCCTCCCAGGCCAACGGCGCTCAGGTGCAGATCTGGGACTGCAACGGCCAGTCCAACCAGCAGTGGACGCTGACCGCGGCGAGCGAACTCCGCGTCTACGGCAACAAGTGCCTGGACGTCAACGGCGCAGGCACCGCCGACGGCACCGCCGTGATCATCTGGGACTGCAACGGCCAGAACAACCAGAAGTGGCGCTTCAACGCCGACGGCACCATCACCGCGATAGGTGCCAACAAGTGCCTCGACGTGGCCAACGCCGGCACCGCCAACGGCACCAAGGTCCAGATCTACTCCTGCTGGGCCGGCACCAACCAACGCTGGACCCGCGCCTGACCCTACGACCGCCCGACCCCACGGGTGCCTCATCTCCGCATGCGGAGACGAGGCACCCGATCCACGTTCCGCGGCCCGCCACGAGCTCGGCGATAGACCGTCGGCTCCTCCCTTGGACGGCACGCACGCCGACCGAGTCGATAGCACGCGATGTACATCCAGGTCATCGCCGCGCCGGGCGGCACTCCGTAGTGGATGTCGGGCTCGCTGTCCGGCTCGGTGCACGATGTGCGGGCGGCCAGGATCTGGGGCGTCGTGCGCCGCCTGGGGGTGGCGGGCAGGAAGACAATGCATCTGCGTGCCGCCGGTGTCAGAGCCCGTGAGATCTCGTCCCGGCGGGTCAGGACTGCCGGGACCTTGCCCGTCTCAGGCGAGGCCGCCGTCCTTCACCACGGCACAGAAGGCCACCCAGGCGTCCGCTCCGACCACGAACGCCGGCCCGGTGGGGTTCTTGCTGTCACGTACGGCCCGGCGTTCGTGGGGCAAGGAGGCGACCTCCACGCAGTCACCGCCGTTGCCGCCTGAATACGAGGACTTGATCCAGGTGGCGCTGGTCAGGTCGTCCATTTCTGTGCCCACTCCTTTATCAACTGTTTCGATCCGGCCTGTGGGAGCGCGTGAATTCTGATCGCGTCGTACCGTGTGCGCAGGTTGCGGACATCCTCCGGTGAGGCGATGACCTTGCCCTCGTTGGCGGTTTCCAGGTAGGCCACGTCCTGGCCTTGGACGTCGGCCAGCATGAACGCTCCCAGCAATCCTGGGGTGCAGGCGGACGATATCGGGACTATCTGGAGCGCAATACATGGGTGCTCTGCCATGGTCAGCAGGTGGTCGAGTTGTCTTCGCATGACGGCGGCACCGCCGATGGGGCGCTGGAGGACGACCTCGTCCAGTACGGCCCACATCCTCGGGGAATCGTCGCGGTCGAAGATGGCTTGCCGGTCGAGTCGCGAGGCGACGGCTTGGTCGGCCTTCGAGTGCTGGAACAGCGGCTCGGCCAGGAAGAGCGTCCTGGCGTAGTCAGGCGTCTGGAGCAGCCCTGGTACCAGTGAGTGCTGCCAGGAGTGCAGGGTCGTGGCCTTCTGTTCGGCCTCCAGCCATGGGATGAACCAGAGTTGTACGCCGTCCGATCTGCACTCGTCCCACAGCCGGAGGAGCAGGCCGTTCTGGTGCAACTGGTCGTCCACGCGTTGGGCGAAGTCCGCTTTGGGCATTCGGCGGCCGGTTTCGACCATGCTCACCAGGCCGCCGGAGTATCCGATTTTCTCGGCCAGTTCTTCCTGGGTGAGGTGGGCGGCCAGGCGGCGTCTGCGTAGTTCGTAACCGAACCTGTGGGTGGGAGAGGTCTCGGGGTTGGGTTCGTGCTGGTCGGTCATGTCGTCTCCTGAAACAAGAGTCAACGAGCGACGTACGAAAGTGCACGGTGTTGGTTGTAGTCGTTCTCTTACGCAGCGTAGGGGAAAAGTTCACCCTGGGAGAGTCCTTTCGCCGACAAGAAAGGCGCTCATCGTGGCGCGGCAATCGCATACCCAGATAGCACTACAAAGCACTCCACGCGTTCCCTTTTCCGCTCTGATCGCGGCAGAACGGGTGCGGACGGAGCTGCACACCTACGGCATCGTCAGCGAGGTGAACGGGGACGACACCGCCGCCTGTGTCTCGGTGCAGGCGGGGCTGGTCGTGTGGGTGCGGCCGGGGGCGGGGTTCTCGTGGTGGGGCGGGGAGTGGTCGGTCAGGGGACGGAAGCGGTACGCCTGGGGGCCGCCGGGTGACCCGGTGGCGGTGGCGCGGCGGGTGGCGCTGCGGTTCGCCGAGGCGTACGCGGAGCACGCGCACGCGGCACTGATCACGGATCTGCTGAGGGGGGTGGGCGGCGACCGGGAGGTTCCTCCGCTCGTGCAACCGGCCGATCGGGTGGTGCTGGTGTGGCCGGTGTGAACGAGGGGCGGTACACAGTCCGGACCGTGCCGGTGTCGGCGAGTACCGCGGCGTACGACGCGGAGCTGCTGGCCGTGCTCAAGCGGGAACTGGGGCCGCACGGCGTCCGCTGCGAGGTCCGTCTACGGGTGATCGGCTCCCGGGGTGACGCGCGACCGGGGCAGACGCATCTGCCGACCGAGCTGCTGGTGTTCGGGGCCGACGGCACCGAGCGCGCGGCGGCGGTGGTGGCGGAGATGGACGAGGGGACGTTCTACTGCGTCACCTCGGATGACAAGCCGTGGATACGCTTCCCCCTGCGCCAGGTCGTGGAAGCGGCGGCCTACCTGCGGCTGCTCGCCTGGGACTGCGGGAGGCCGCCGGGGACGGGGTGACTCCGGGCGGGCTGTGCGTGTCACTGTCGCTGAGCGTGAGGGGTGCGCGGCCCGCCCGGTTCCGTGACCGGGTTGGCGGGGAGGTCGAGCCAGACGTACTGCCCTTCG
Organism: Sphaerisporangium sp. B11E5; assembly: GCF_039871875.1. Taxonomy (NCBI): domain Bacteria; kingdom Bacillati; phylum Actinomycetota; class Actinomycetes; order Streptosporangiales; family Streptosporangiaceae; genus Sphaerisporangium; species Sphaerisporangium sp. B11E5. The sequence continues at coordinate 2,828 of NZ_JBDPMD010000041.1, forward strand.
GGGGTCACGGTCATGCCGAAGCGGTCCTTGGGGGGCGAGCCCCAGGAGAGCCAGCGCAGGTAGGCGTCCTGTACCTCGTCCCACAGGTCGTGTGGGCCTCGTTGCAGGACCGCCACGTGTTTGTGCTCGGGGGAGTAGTGCACCTGGGCGTCGGAGTCGTCGGACCAGAGGGAGAGGTGGAAGTGGCCTTCGGGGCGGTCGGCGTGGGTGGCGTACACATGGGGGTGCAGGGCGGCGATGGCGATGTCGGCTCCGTAGGAGGAACGGAGTACGCGGCGGGGATCCAGGTCGGTCATGGAGTCGCGGTAGGCGTCCTGGAGGCTGGGGAGGGGCCATCGTTGCGAGCGCAGGGGCATGAAGCCGACGGCGCGGTGGAAACGGCCGGTCGCCGTGCCGTCGCCGGTGGGGGTGAGGACGGTGAGGTGGCCGCCTTCCCAGCGGGGGATCCAGGGGATGACGATCAGCCCGCCGGGGCGGGTCTGGCCGACCCATGAGTGCGGGATGCGGTCGACGCCGCAGGTGACGTGCACCCGGTCGTACGGTGCGCCGTCGGCGCATCCGGCGGAGCCGTCGCCGAGGATCAGGCGGGGGGAGCGGCCGGCCGCGGCGAGGTTGCCGGCCGCGGTGGTGTGGACGGCCGGGTCGATCTCGACGCTGGTCACGTTGCCGTCGCCGAGGCGGTGCGCCAGCAGTGCCGCCGTCCAGCCGGTGCCGGTGCCGATCTCCAGGACCTCGTCGCCGTCATAGGGATCGAGGGCTCCGAGCGTCAGCGCCACGGCGGCCGGTGCCGAACAGGACGAGGTGTAGTCGCCCTTTCCCCGCGCTATGTCGGTGGCGCCGTCGTCGAGCTGGGTGACGATCGCGGCGTCGGAATAGACGGCGTCCACCCACGCTTCGGGATCGGTGTTCCGGTCGATGAGGTGAGCCGGTCTGTCACGGGAGTCGCACCAGGCCCGATCAGGGATGAACAGGTGGCGCGGCACGGCGCGCACCGCACTTCGCCACCTGTCGTCCAGCCCGGTCAGCCGATCGGCGAGGGCGGTGATGCGCTGATCTAAGTTCACCGGTTTTCCGGCTTTTCATGCTTTCCGGGAGCGTCCGGACGGCTCCCGTCGGAGGTCGGCGGCGGCTTTTCGACGGGCTCGTCCGTGGGAGGTTTGCCGTCATGTTTACCCATTGTAGGAACACTCCTTTCCGCGCGGTCAGGCTGCCGGGGGCCGTTGATGAAACCAGGATTGCATATCCGTGGCAGGGGCGGGGGATTTTCGGTCGGGACATTAAAGCCGGGTGGTGGATATAGATATATGGGCATTTTCCGGCTATGCGGAATCGGGCCGCTGGTTGTCGGGGCCGCTGGCGGGGGTGGGCGCGGGGGGTGCATACTCGTGGGTAACAGACGGAAGTTCGGCGTGGTGAGGAGTTGCCCGGATGAGCCTCTCGGATCTGCGGCCCGTGCCGAGTGAGTCACTTCAGTTCCGGTTCCCGCGGAAGTTCGATGACGTGGCCGAGGAGCGGCGGCATCGGATGGAGCGGCTGGCGGCGGCGTTGCGGCTGTTCGGGAGGTTCGGGTTCGAGGAAGGGGTGGCGGGGCACATCACGGCGCGGGATCCGGAGCATACGGATCATTTCTGGGTGAATCCGTTCGGGATGAGCTTCAAGCATGTGCGGGTGAGTGACCTGATCCTGGTCAACCATCAGGGGGAGGTGGTGGAGGGGGCGCGGCCGGTGAACCAGGCGGCGTTCGCGATCCACTCGATGGTGCATCAGGCGCGGCCGGACGCGGTGGCGGCGGCGCACAGTCACTCCTTGCACGGGAAGGCGTTGTCGGCGCTCGGGCAGATGGTCGAGCCGTTGACGCAGGACGCCTGCGCGTTCTACGAGGATCATGGGTTGTTCGACGACTACACCGGCGTGGTGCTGGACGTCGAGGAGGGGCGGCGGATCGCCCGGGCGCTGGGGTCGCACAAGGCGGTGATCCTGCGGAACCACGGGCTGCTCACGGTGGGGGACTCGGTGGACGCGGCGGCGTGGTGGTTCATCACCATGGAGCGGTCGTGCCAGGCGCAGCTCCTCGCCAAGGCCGCCGGGCAGGTGGTGCCGATCACCCATGAGAACGCCAAGCTCACGCACGGGCAGATCGGCAACGATCTGGTGGGATGGATCAACTTCCAGCCGCTGTACGACCAGATCTCCCGCACCGACCCTGACCTGTTCGACTGAGCCGGTGCGATGAAACTAGCGGGCTAGTTTCCCGAAAATTTCGGCCACGTCCGGAAGTTTCCGCAGGATAACGCGGTGTCACTCACGCGATGGTCCGAAATCTTTTTGTGATTCATTGACACATTTCGGAGCGATCTCCAGACTTGGGCGGCAAGTGGAGACCTCCCATGTCACCAAGCGGGTGATAGGTGGTCCGCCCGCAGGTCAAGGTGGCACTCGGCGAGTCGCCGGGACCTCGCGGGCGGTCCGCTCCACGTCCCCTCCCCCGATCGGTGTTCCACTGGAGGAACAAGAATGATCGACAACGCCGCCGTCCCCGTCGGCAGAAGAAAGCTCCAAGGCGTGCGGAACGCCTTGGTCGTCGGTACCGTGGCCGCCCTCGGCGCTGCACTGGTGGCGGGCCTCACGGCTCCGGCCGGTGCCGCGGAGAGCACGCTCGGCGCGGCGGCCGCGCAGAGCGGCCGGTACTTCGGCACCGCGATCGCCGCGGGCAAGCTCGGCGACTCGCAGTACACGACGATCGCGAACCGTGAGTTCAACATGATCACGGCCGAGAACGAGATGAAGATCGACGCCACCGAGCCCAACCGGGGGCAGTTCAGCTTCGGCAACGCCGACCGCATCTACAACTGGGCCGTGCAGAACGGCAAGCGGGTACGCGGGCACACGCTGGCCTGGCACTCGCAGCAGCCCCCATGGATGCAGTCGCTCAGCGGCAGCAGCCTGCGCCAGGCGATGATCGACCACATCAACGGCGTGATGAGCCACTACCGGGGCAAGATCTACGCCTGGGACGTGGTGAACGAGGCGTTCGCCGACGGCAACTCCGGTGGCCGGCGCGACTCCAACCTGCAGCGCACCGGCAACGACTGGATCGAGGTCGCCTTCCGCACCGCGCGGGCCGCCGACCCGGCCGCCAAGCTCTGCTACAACGACTACAACATCGACAACTGGTCCTGGGCCAAGACCCAGGGCGTGTACAACATGGTGCGCGACTTCAAGCAGCGCGGCGTGCCGATCGACTGCGTGGGCCTTCAGTCGCACTTCAACAGCAACAGCCCGTACAACAGCAACTACCGCACCACGATCTCCAGCTTCGCCGCCCTCGGGGTGGACGTGCAGATCACCGAGCTGGACATCCAGGGCGGCTCCGCTCAGACCTACGCCGCGGTGACCAACGACTGCCTGGCGGTCCCCCGCTGCACCGGCATCACCGTCTGGGGCGTGCGCGACACCGACTCCTGGCTCGGGTCCGGCGCCTCCGCCCTGCTGTTCGACGGCAGCGGCAACAAGAAGGCCGCGTACAACTCGGTGCTCAACGCACTCAACAGCGTGTCGCCGAGCCCGACCGTCACGCCGACGGTCACCCCGACCGCCACTCCGACGGGTGGCGGAGGCACGTTCCGGTTGCGCAACGAAGGCGCGGGCCGGTGCGTCGACTCGCCGAACAGCGCCACCGCCAACGGCACCCAGCTCCAGATCTACGACTGCCACACCAACCCCAACCAGAGCTTCACCTATGACGGTTCCAGCCGTCTGGTGACGATGAACAAGTGCCTGGACGTGCCGACCGGCGGAGGCTCGGGCACCCGCATCCAGCTCTACGACTGCCACGGCAACTCGAACCAGCGCTGGACGTTCAACTCCAACGGCACCGTCACCAGTGCCGCCAACAACCTGTGCCTGAGCGTCACCGGCACGGGCAACTCCTCCGGCGTGACCGTCGCGAGCTGCAACGGCCAGGCCACCCAGAGGTGGACCCGGGCGTAGCCCTCATCTCAGTCTGTGGCCCGGCACCCGCGAGCGGGTGCCGGGCCACCGCGCGTTCCGGGGTCAGGTGAACAGGTCGGGCGGGGGGACGGGCGCGATCACCGCGTCGCCGTCCCGGATGGGGGCCGCGCCCGCGATGAAGTTCACCAGGTCGTCCTCGCCCACGTAGCGGGACTGGGTGAGGCCGCCCGCCGCCTTGCGGGACAGCACGGCCACCGGTAGCGGGGCGGGGGACGCCACGACGATCAGGTTGCCGAACCGGCGTCCCCGCAGCACGCCGGGCTCGGCGAGCAGCGCCACGTGGCGGAACGTGCCGCGGACCGTGGCGGCGATCCTGCGGGCGAAGCCGAGGCCCTTGCCGTCCGCGATGTTGATCAGCAGGGTGCCGGAGGGCTTGAGCACGCGGGTGAGGTCCGCCATGTACTCCGCGGTGACCAGCTCGACCGGGATGGTGGCGCCGGTGAACGCGTCCAGCACGATCAGGTCGGCGGACGTGTCGCGCAGGCCCGTGACGCCGGAGCGGCCGTCGGCCACGCGGACCTTCAGCCGGGGCACCGACGACAGCCGGAGCTGGTCGCGGACCAGTTCCACCAGCGCCGCGTCCGGCTCGATCACGATGTGCCGGGAGCCGGGGCGGGTCGCGGTGATGTAGCGGGGCAGCGTGCAGGCGCCGCCGCCGACGTGCACGGCGTCCAGCGGGCCCTCCTGGACGCAGTCGATCACGTCCGCCATCAGCCGGACGTACTCGAAGTCCAGGTAGGTCGGATCGTCCAGATCGACGTACGACTGGGGGACTCCGGACATGGTGAGGAGCCAGCCGCCCGGCCGGTCGAGGTCCCGGAGAAGCTCCACCTCGCCGTGGCTCACCGGGTAGCGGCCGGGCACGGGGTTCGCCTCGACCTTACGCTTGGCCACACGGTCTCCTTTTTCTTCTGGTATATCCGGTTGTGCCATCCCCGGCATCCTTGGGAGAACGGTATGCGTCGCCGCGGAGTACTCACCCTCATCGTGGTGACGCTTGTCATCGTCACAGCCGCCACGGTGGCCCTCGTCGTGGACTCCCGGCGGGTGCGCGGCACACCCGAGGCGGTGGGGCGGGCGTACCTGGACGCGTGGGCGGCCGAGGACCTGGAGGCGATGCGGGACCGGGTCGCGGCGCCGCCGGGCGACTTCGCCGAGGTGCACCGGGCCGTGAGCGCCGAGCTGCAGATCACCTCCACCAAGCTGACCCCCGCGGCGGTGACGCGGCGGGGGGAGCGGTCGGCGGACCTGCCGTTCAGCGGGGTGCGGCAGATCGGGGAGCTCGGGCAGTGGCGGTTCTCCGGGGTGCTGCACCTGGCGGTCCGGAGCGGTGAGTGGAAGGTGATCTGGACACCCGCCACGCTGACGCCCGGGGTGGCGCCGAGCGAACGGCTGCGGCTGGCGGAGATCCCGGTGCCGGGCACGGAGCTGCTGACCCGGCAGGGGCGGCCGATGCCGCGGGACAGCGGGGTGGAGACCTACGTCGAGGACCTGGTGGGGGAGATCGACGACCTGGACGAGACACCGCCGTCCGGGTGGGCGGTCGAGGCGGTCCCCGCCGCCGGGCGGCCCCGGCGGCTGGTGGTGTTCCGGCCTCCCATGGAGCGGCGGCTGCGCACCACCCTGGACTGGTGGACGGAGGCGGCGGCCGGTCGTGCCCTGGACGGGGTGAACCGGCCGGCGGCGATCGTGGCCGTCCGGCCCTCGACCGGTGAGGTGCTGGCGGTGGCGGACCGGCTGCCCGCGCAGGGCGCGTTCTCGGCCGCCTACCCGCCCGGCCCCGCGTTCACGCAGGTCGCCCAGCCCGCCGTGCTGCGGGACACCTTGGGCTTCGGTGCCCGCTTCAAGTCCGGACTCGGCGGGCGGTGCGGCACGGCCCGCGAGCCCTCAGCGGACGGCTCCGGAGCGTCGGTGTCCGCGACGCCTCTCTGTATGGCCCTGCTCGCCGCCGCCGCACAGAGCGGCACCTGGCGCCCGCCCCGGCTGATGTCCGAGCGAGCCGTCTCCCGCCTGGAAGGCATCGGCGGCCCCAAGCCCAAACGCCTCCCACCTCCCGTCGCGGTCCAGCTCCGCACCCTCCTCACCCCGTCCTCCGGCCTCCCCGCCGGCGTCTCCGGCACCTCCGGCACCGCTCCGGCCCTCACCGGCGCGGACCACTCCTGGTTCATCGGCTACCGAGGCGACCTCGCCTTCGCCGTCTTCGTCGAGCACGGCGCCCCCGACTCCGCCACCACCACGGCCGAACGGTTCCTGCGCGCCCTCTGACTCACTTGGTGCGGGTCAGGCGGCGGAGGGCGAGTTCGGCGTACAGGGCGGTGCCGACGGGGAGGGTGTCGTCGGAGAAGCGGGCTTCGGGGGAGTGGTTGTAGGCGGACGTCGCGGGGTTCTGGTCCTCGGGGCAGGCGCCGAGGGCGATGAAGGCCGAGGGGATCTCGTCGCAGACGAAGCTGAAGTCCTCGGCGCCGGTGAAGGGCTGGGGGGACTCGATGTAGTGGTGGTCGCCGTAGAGGTCGCGGATGGTCCGGGAGGCGAAGTCGACTTCCTGGTGGTTGTTGACGGTCACCGGGTAGCCGGCGTCGAACTCGGCTTCCAGCTCCAGGCCGTGGGCGGCGGCTATGCCTTTCAGCAACGTGACGGAACGGGTGCGGAGGCGCTCGTGGGCGGAGGCGGAGAAGGAGCGGAAGGTGGCCTCGAACCGGGCTTCCTCGGGGATGATGTTGTCGGCCGTGCCGGCGTGGAAGCTGCCGACCGTGACCACCACGGGGTCGAAGACGTCGAAGGCGCGGGTGACCATGGTCTGCAGGGCGGTGACCATCTCGCAGGCGGCCGGGATGGGGTCGCTGGCGTGGTGGGGCATGGAGCCGTGTCCGCCGGAGCCGCGCACGGTCACCACCAGGCGGTCGGCGGCGGCCATGATGGGGCCGCCCCGGCTGACGAACACGCCCTGGGGGAGCACCGAGCTGATCACGTGGAGGGCGTAAGCGGCGACCGGGCGTTGTCCCGCGGCGTCCAGCACGCCTTCGTCGATCATGAGTTTGGCGCCGCCGGCGCCCTCCTCGCCGGGCTGGAACATGAACACCACGTCGCCGGCCAGGGCGTCGCGGTGCGCGGACAGCAGGTGGGCGGCGCCGGCCAGCATCGTGGTGTGCAGGTCGTGGCCGCAGGCGTGCATCACTCCGGCGATCTCGGACGTCACCGGGCCGCCGCCGCGCTCGGTCAGGGGCAGCGCGTCCATGTCGCCGCGCAGCAGCACCGCGGGGCCGGGCCGGCCGCCGCGCAGCACCGCGGTGACCGAGCTGAGGCCCTTGCCGGTGGTCACCTCCAGCGGAAGGCCGTCCAGAGCGGCGAGCACCTTCTCCTGCGTGCGTGGGAGCTCCAGGCCGAGCTCCGGTTCGCGGTGCAGGGCGTGGCGGAGCCTCACCAGCTCGTCGCGCATGTCGTCGGCCGCTTCGCGAAGTGACACCGGCATCGCTGCAATCGCCTCCTGGGTCGCTGGGTTGTCCTCGATCCTGCCAGGTGTCCCCGGTTGCTGTCCCCCTTCGCGGAGGTGAGCAGCATTTGACCCTGCCTTGGGCTGCTGACGTCTTCCGAGGGGATAGAACCGAAATCGGGAGAATGAGGGGTTTGGTGGGTTTTCCTGCCACCCCGGGGAGGGGACGACATGCGAGTAGTCGCGGAGGAAACCACCCGCCACTGGTGGAGCTACGCCGTGCGCGGCGTCGCCGCCGTACTGTTCGGCATCCTGGCCATCGTCTGGCCGCTGATGACCCTGTTCACGCTGGTCGTCCTGTTCGGCGCGTTCGCCGTGATCAGCGGTGTGATCACCTTGGTCGGCACGGCGCGCGGCGACCACCCCGGCGAGTCGCGCCCCTGGGCCATCGCCTCCGGCGTCCTCGGCATCGCGGCCGGGGTGATCGCCTGGTTGTGGCCGGGCATCACGACGTTCGCCCTGCTCATGCTGATCGCCGCCTACGCGGTGCTGATCGGCGGCGCGGAGATCGTGGCCGCGTTCCGGCGGCGCAGGTCCGGCGAGACCGAGTGGATGTACGTCGTCTACGGCGCCCTCGCGGTGCTGTTCGGGATCCTGATGTTCCTCTGGCCGGCGTCCGGGGCCCTGGCCCTCACCTGGCTGATCGGCATCTTCGCCATCGTGTACGGCGCGGCGCTGCTGATGCTGGCGTACCGGATCCGCGACGTGCGCCAGAAGGGCGCCGCGGGCACGGCCCCGCACGCCGTCTGAGCGACCACTCAAAAGAATCATCGCACCAGTCGGCGATAGGCCGAAAGATATGCATATAGAAACCGTCAATACGGGAAGGTTGCCGGTGTAGCGTCCGATTCCCCTAGGAGGCGACATGAGCGCGATCGACCGCCTGTCCCGGCACCTGCTCATCGACGGCTACCACCTGGAGCCGGACCTGGAACGCAGCCAGGGGTCCTGGCTGGTGGACGCGCGCACCGGCCGGACCTACCTGGACTTCTACACGTTCTTCGCGTCGGCTCCCCTCGGCGTCAACCCGTTCGGCGACGACCCCGCGTTCACCGAACTGCTCGGCCGGGTCGCGGCCAACAAGCCGGCCAACTCCGACCTGTACACCTCCCACCTGGCCGACTTCGCCGACACCTTCGCGCGTGTGCTCGGCGACCCCGAGCTGCCCCACCTCTTCTTCGTCGAGGGCGGCGCCCTGGCCGTCGAGAACGCCCTCAAGTGCGCCTTCGACTGGAAGAGCCGCCACAACGAGGCCCGCGGCCGTCCCCGCACGCTCGGCACCAAGGTGCTGCACCTGACCCGCGCCTTCCACGGCCGCAGCGGCTACACCCTGTCCCTCACCAACACCGACCCGGTCAAGACCGACCGTTTCCCCGTCTTCGGCTGGCCGAGGATCGACGTCCCCGCCATCCACCAGGGCGACGTGGAGGCCGCGGAGGAGCGGGCGCTCGGGCAGGCCCGCGCGGCGTTCGCGCGCCACCCGCACGACATCGCCTGCTTCATCGCCGAGCCCATCCAGGGCGAGGGCGGCGACAACCACATGCGGCCGGAGTTCCTGCGGGCCGTCCAGAGCCTCTGCCACGAGAACGACGCGCTGTTCGTGCTGGACGAGGTGCAGACCGGCGGCGGCACCACCGGCACGGCGTGGGCCTACCAGCAGCTCGGGCTGGCGCCGGACGTCGTGGCGTTCGCCAAGAAGGTGCAGGTCGGCGGGATCATGGCCGGGCGCAGGGTGGACGAGGTGCCGGACAACGTGTTCCGGGTCAGCGGGCGGATCAACTCCACCTGGGGCGGCGGCCTCGTGGACATGGTGCGCTCACGGCGGATGCTGGAGATCATCGAGCGGGACGGGCTGATCGCCCGCGCCGGGACGCTCGGCGAGCGCCTGCTGACCGGGCTGCGCCGGCTCCAGGAGACCTTCCCCGGGCATGTGCTGGACCCGCGCGGCCGGGGTCTGATGTGCGCGTTCGACGTGCCGTCCGGCAGGGACCGGTTCATCGCCGCCCTGCGTGACGATCAAGGGGTGCTGGTGCTGCCGGGCGGCGAACGGACCGTGCGCTTCCGTCCCGCCCTCTCGGTCACCGCCGAGGAGATCGACCACGGCCTCGCGGCCATGGCGCGGACCCTGTCCGCGCTGGTCAGCCCGATGACCGTGCCCGCCTAGAACGGTCACCGTCGCCGCCTGCCGCAGGTATCACCGGCGCCTTCCCCATGGCGCCGGCCCGGCGGGCTAGGCGTGCGATCCTCCCGGCGCGTCCCCGCGCCACAGACCGATGGCGGTCATGCGGCAGTCGGCGCCCAGTTTCGAATAGATGCGGTTGACGTGGTTCTTCACGGTCTTCTCGCTCAGGAATAGCCGCTGGGCTATCTCGCCGTTCGAGTGACCCGTCGCGATCAGCTCCATCACCTCGGCTTCGCGTTTGCTCAACTCTGCGTGCGCGTGCTCCTCGTACGTGGCGTCATCGACACTCATCCGGCCTCCGGTGGCACGAATCATTGTCAGATCGCCGAGCCCCCCGCGCCTGCGGCGTAGCGGTATCTGTGCGAGCATAGCCCGCTGTTCCCGCCTTTGGGGTGCATGCCCCCGCAGAAAGGATGTTTTTCCGAAACATCCCGGAAAAGGGCGATGGCCGGTCCGATCGGACCGGCCATCCCATGTGGGGTGAGTGATGGGACTTGAACCCACGACATCCAGGACCACAACCTGGCGCTCTGCCAACTGAGCTACACCCACCACGGCCGGGTTGTTCACCGCGGCACAAGGAAGAGTGTAGCGGGCTTTGGGGGGTTCTGACGCCGCCGCCGGTCAAGATCCGGTTATGGACTCCGCCACTTCACGTGCGGTCGCCGAGTCGGGGCCGGGCTGCGGCACGAAGACCGCGGCCCGGTAGTACCGCATCTCGCGCACGCTCTCGGTGATGTCGGCCAGCGCGCGGTGGCCGCCCTGCTTGGCGGGAGAGGCGAAGTAGACCCGCGGGTACCACCGCCGCACCAGTTCCTTGACCGACGAGACGTCCACCATGCGGTAGTGCAGGTAGGCGTCCACCGCGGGCATGTCCCGCGCGATGAACGCGCGGTCGGTGGAGATGGAGTTGCCGCACAGCGGCGCCTTCTTGGGCTCGGCGACGTGGCGCCGGATGTAGTCGAGGACCATGGACTCGGCCTCGGCCAGGGTGACACCGTCGCCCAGGGCGGTGAGCAGGCCGGAGGAGGTGTGCATCTGGCGCACGACCTCCGACATCTGCTCCAGCGCCTCCCTGGGCGGTTTGATGATCACGTCCAGACCTTCGTCCAGTTGGTTCAGATCGCCGTCCGTGACGACGCACGCCACTTCGACGAGCGCGTCCCGGCCGAGATCGAGCCCGGTCATCTCACAGTCGATCCAGACCAACAGGTCACTCATGATGCCCAGCGTAGTGCCCGGTCACGAGGCCTTGAGAGAGTCCAGTACGCGATTGATCAGTGAAGTGTCCAGATTGTCAGGAACAGAGATGTAAAGCATGGAAGGTCGCTGGCCGGATCCCTGGTCCACGACGACGAACGCGCCCTCTTCGGTCTTCCACTTCCACCCGGCCTTCTTGGCCTCCTCGCCGAAGTCCATGCGGAACCGCAGGACCCAGCCCTTCTTGCCGCTGACGTCGATCGCCTCGTCCTTGAGGGCCTTCTTGTCGTGCGGCGGGCTGTAGAACACCGGCTCGTACCGCAGCAGCAGCTCACCGGTGATCTTGCGCAGGTCCTGGGGGCCGGAGTACTCGAACGAGTCGGGCAGCCGGCCGGACAGCACCGTGCCGAGCCAGTTGTTGCCCTGGCCGTCGTAGTTCTCCTGCGAGACGGCCTGGTAGCCGCTGGTCCACCGGGGGAAGCGCGGGTCGGTCGGGCCGTTGCCGTTGACCTCGGCCCAGCTCGGCACCGAGAAGGTGCCGCCGGGGTAGTAGAACTGCAGGCCCGAGCGCGGATCCTTGATCGTGTCGCCGTCGGGCTGCGCCAGCTCGGCGGGGAACGAGCCGGACTCGCTCGGCGCGGGCGTCGGAGGCTGCTCCAGCGGCGGGGTGACCTGCGGGTCCAGCGGCTCCAGCGTCTCGATGTCGCTCGGCTCCGGCGTCGGGCCGGCGAGCGGAGTGCGGTTGTTGACGAGACTCAGGCCGATGACCAGCGCCACGACCAGCAGGATCACGACGGCGCCGCCGCCGAGCACCCACGGCAGCGGGCCGTTCTTCTTCTTCGGCGGCGGGGCCCCGAAGTCCGGCGACGGCATCTGGGCGGTGCCCCGGCCGCCCCACTGCTGCTGCCCCGGCTGCCCGCTGTACGACGGCAGCGTGGGGGCGCCGAACTGCTCGGTGCGCGGCGGCTGCCCGTACGGCCCCGGGCCGCCGGGCCCGCCGTAAGGCGCGCCGCCCTGCCCCGGCTGCCCGAACTGGGCGGGCCCGCCGTAGGGCCCGGGCTGGCCGGTCTGGCCGCCGCCCGGCAGCGGGTACGACGCGGCGCCGCTCCCCGGGCTCGGCGAGAAGCTCGGCTGCGTGCCGGTGCTCGGCTGGAAGGACGGCTGCGGGCCCGTGCCCTGCTGGACGGGCTGCGGCCCGGTGCCCGGGGAGGAGCCCTGGTCGGGCTGCCCCGGTGCCTGCGGCGGCCCGGCGTCCTGAGGCCGTCCCTGGGGGCCGGTGCCGGGCGCCGCCTGCGGCCCGGTGCCTGGCTGCGCCCACTGTCCCGTCGACACCGGGCCTTGCCCTTGCGTTCCCTCCACGGGATGGGTGGCGTCGGTCCACTGCGTGCCGTCCCACCAACGCAGTTGGGGGGTTCCGTACGGGTCGGGGTACCAGCCGGCGGGGGTCTGCGTCATGTTCGCCAGAATAGTGACATCCCGATTCTTTCGCGCATTTGCCGACCGGGAGAAACCTGTGGGTTCACTGACAGGTGGACCGCCGGTGCCGGTCCCGTATGTCGGCGGCCTGGGACGGAGCGGACTCCGATCACTCTCGATTCTTCGCAAGGTCTGTAAGTTTCCGCGCGAGCCACTCCTCGGTCACCTCGTCGCCCGTCCAGGAGGCGAGGTCCACTCCGATCGGGGGCTTCTCCCCGGCCGCGACGGTCGCCTCCTTCACGATCAGTTTCCGCCCCTCCAGGGCCGCCAGGATCGTGGCCGTTCTCTGCTCGGGGCCGATCGGGAACCTGACCACCCCCTCATCCCGCAGCAGATGCCGGAACGCCGCCAGGAGGTGACGCTGTTGCCCCAGGGAGTCCGGGTGGGTCAGCGGCGTGTAGCCGCAGTACACGATCGCGAGGAAGTGGTTCGACAGGAACGCCTTGTGCACCGGGTCGCGGCCGAACAGCCCGAGCACGGTCGGCCCGAGATCGATCTCCGGGTCCACCGTGTACGCGGCGTCCAGCCGATGTCCGCCCTGCAGGCACGCGAGGTTCTGCTTGCGACTCGGGAGCGGCGTGTTGCCGCAGCCGACGGCCAGCGCCTTGATCGCCGGGTCTCTGGTGTAACGGAGGAGAACGCCCTGGCAGATGCCCCACATGTGCCGGATGTACCGGGCGGGGACGTCCACGGGTATCTGTGCCCACTCGGGGTCGGTCAAGCCGCGCAGGAAGAAGACGAGGCTCTCTATCCACTTCTCGGGGTGCGCGGTGTAGATCTTGGGGAAGAGCTCGTTGGCGACGTCCTTGACGTCGAAGTTGAGATCAGCCGCCACAAAGCGGTTGAGCATCGCCTCACCTTGGAAGTCCACCGCCCATTTGTCGGGCTTGGTAGCGGAACGGCGGCTGATCGTGCCGGAGCGCGAGTAGAGCTTCCATTGCGGGTTGACCACGCGCACCCGGTCGCCCACCGCGAACGCCCGCGGGTCCGTGGGCACCTCCGTGAGGGCCTGTGACCCGCGTTCCAGAGCTGGGCCGCCGGACGTGGCGGCGTCCCGCAGGACTCCCCGTGAGCCGATCGCGGCCGTGCCGGTGACGCTGTTCTCGTCGGATTCCTTGCCGGTAGGGATCGGTTCCATGCCGCGCCCCCGTCACAGGCCCGGGGTGGCGGGGGAGTGGCCGTTGGCCGAGGGGGGCGGCGAGGAGGGACGGGCGCCGGTCACCGCCGCGTGGTCGATCTGGTTGACGATCTGCGGGACCACGAACAGCCGCTGGAACAGCTCGGCGCGCTCGGTGTCGTTGTCGGCGACGATACGCAGGCCGAGCTCCAGCCGGTCGGCCTCCAGCGTGCGCAGCCGCGTCTCGGCCTGCGCCGCCTGGTTCTCCGCCGCACGGGCCTGGACCGCCTGGGTCTGGAGGCCGGTGGAGTAGTCGTCGAGCGCGCTTCCCTCACCGAGGAAGGAGTCCACGGTGACGCCGTCCGTGCGCATCACGTGGCTGCCGGTGCTCACGATGACGCCGGGTACGGTGTGCTCGCGGCCGTCCGGGCCGATGGCGGAGGTCGTGAAGTCCGGGTCCACCTGGGCGTACGCGGGGGCGTCCTCGCCGCGCTCGACCATCCGGACGAAGCCGGGCACGATCCGCCCCCGGTGGTCGGCGATGGTCCGCACCGCCTCGTGCACGTCCTCGCGCACCCGGCGGATCGCCTCGGGGCGCAGGCAGTCGCCGAGCAGGCGGTCCAGCTCGGCGAGCGGCACCTCGTCGCGGGACTCGGCGTGGCCGTTGAAGAACGCCACCCGCACGTCCACCAGGTGCAGCAGGGTGACGTACTCCTGGTTCATCTGCCGGAACACGAAGTTCAGGGTGCGGCTGACGTTGATGTTCTCCAGCGTGCGCTCGACCGCCTGCTCCTCGCCCTCCTCCAGCTTGACGTCGATGCTGGTGTCCACCTGCACCTCACGCCGCGAGGAGGCGCGGGCGGTGTTCTTGCTCACCGCGTTGGTCAGGTTCTTGGTGAACTCCTCGCGGGCCTTGGAGCTGTTGCCCGCCACCGACCCGCTCACCCGGGCGCTGGCGCTGCCCCAGCCCCACGTGGCCTGGCCCTGCGCCTCGGCCTCGACCTTGTACTCCAGGCTGCTCGCCACGTTGTCCTGGTTGGACTGCTCGGAGTTCACCGTGCGGGCGAACTCGGTCTCGGTCTCGCTGTTGGTGGAGTCCAGGATCGACGCGGTCTTCTGCAGGCTCTGCGACGAGCGCTTGTAGGTGCTCACCCGGATGCTGGTCCTCTCCCCCGGCAGCAGGGAGAACGTCTTGATGGTGCGGCCCGGCCCGTACCGCCCGGGGAAGGACGTCAGCCGGTAGTACTCCACCAGCACCAGCCCGGGACGGCAGGCGCGCGGCGCGGGCAGGAAGCGGTACCCCCACGCGCCGGTCTCGTCACGGGACACCACGAGACGGGCGCCCTCGGTGAGCTGCCGCGCCACGGTGGCCTCGTCCAGCTCTCCGATCGCCTCGGCCATCGCGGCGCGCACGGCCTGGTCGCCGGTGCCGGGCACGTTGGGGAACACCGCGGGGTCGAAGTAGCCGGTCGTGCGGGCCGTCTGCCACGCCTCGGTGACGCGGCTGTGGGTCAGCGCGAACGGGGGCAGGCGCTCGCCGACGGTCTCGTGGCCGGTGTCGGGGTCTTCGTAGCCGTGCAGGCTGATCAGCGGGGTGCGCGGCTCCTGCCGCTCCTCCTCCTGGGCCCGCAGGTCCGTGCCGGTCACCGGGCGGCGCTTCAGGCGGACGCACAGCCGCCGGTTGTCGAGCGCCTTCGTCACCGGCTCGCCGAGCTCAAGACGCAGCACCACGTCCTTGACGTTCACGCTGTCGCGGTAGTTGAACCTCAAGGTGAGGGAGTCGCCGGTCACGAACTCGACCGGGGGGCCGTTGACGTGGTCGGGGTCGGGGCCCACGCTGCTCAGCGCGAGGAGGAACCTCTGGGTGGCCTTGGGGTCCTCCGCGTCGGCGACGTCGTCGGTGAAGGGATGCCACGTGCCGCGCTCGTCGTACACCCGGCAGGTGAGCCCGATCGGCTCCTCCTCGTAGAAGGACACCCCGAGGTAGCCCGGCCGCGCCCGGCCCACCGGGTCGAACCAGTAGCTGATGCCGAGGTGGTCGAGGAAGTCCTCCTGCCGGACGTCCAGCGGGATGATGTGGCGGCCCTGGTAGCTCGTGGCCTCGGGTAACTCCGCGCCGGTCGCCGTGAGCATGGTCATGTGTCTCCTCCACTAGGTGCGGTCGCGGGCTTCACTATGCGCAAGCCCCGCGGGCCGTACCATCCGGGGAAACTCTTACCGGCCGCGTAAAGCCGTCAGCACCTATACGTGAAGGTCGCCTTGTCCTCCAGGGGGCCCTGGTCGGTGATGGGCGAGAGCACGCGCAGGCGTGCGGTGAGGCGCTTGGTGCCCTCGCCGCCGATCTCCCACTCCAGTTTCACCTGGTGGGTGGTCTTGCCGGACTCGACGGTGTCGGTGTGGCGTATCGGCTTGCGGCCGGTGGGCAGCCACTCGTAGGTGACCTCGCCGGACGATCCGTTGGTGGTGATCACGCCGATGACGTTCACCGTGACGTCGCAGCCCTTCGGCTTGGGGGCGCGGACGTCCACGGCGGTGACGGCCAGCGGGTCGCCGCGCTGGAACCACAGGTAGACGGCGGCGGCCAGGATGAGCAGGAAGATCAGGCCGGAGCCGAGGATGCCGCCGCGGCGCCGCCTGCGCGGGCGGCGGTCACCGCCGGCCGGCTGGTCGCGGCCGGAGCGCCAGATCTGGGCGGCGGCGGTCTCCGTGGGGACGCCAGGGCCGAAGCGCAGGCCCTCGCCCTGGGGCCGGCCGCCGGAGGGCGCCGTGCTCGCGGTGCCCGCGGGGGCGGTGCCCTGGGCCATCGCGGCGGCTCCCGCCGCGGCGGCGCCGTACCCGGCGCCGTGCCCCCCGTGTGTGCCTTGTGTGCCGTACGGGCCTGAGGACGTGCCGGGCTGGTAGAGCAGCGTGACGACCTCGCCGGGGTCGGCGGC
This sequence comes from Sphaerisporangium sp. B11E5, assembly GCF_039871875.1. NCBI lineage: Bacteria > Bacillati > Actinomycetota > Actinomycetes > Streptosporangiales > Streptosporangiaceae > Sphaerisporangium > Sphaerisporangium sp. B11E5. The sequence continues at coordinate 19,237 of NZ_JBDPMD010000041.1, forward strand.
GAAGCCGTGGGCGGGGGAGGGGTCGCGGGTCGGGACCTCGCCCGCCGACCACCACTGGATGGTGCGGACCAGCCGCTCCCGGGTGGTGAAACCCGCGGGCAGCAGGTCACGGCCCTCCAGCAGGACGTCACGCGCGGCGCCGAGACCGTGGGAGGACGCCGTGCCGGCCGCCCGCTCGAACAACTGCGCCGCCCGGGGGTCGCCCGCCGCCCACGACGCCGCGAGGGTCCGGGCCAGTGCCGCCCAGGCCGCGACGTCGCGCCGCGGGTCGGCGTGCTCTCCGCGCAGCGCCTCGGCGAGGCCCCGCTCGGCCAGCAGCGTCGCGCCGTCCTCGCCGATCACCACCGTGCCGGGCCGCAGCGCGCCGTGCGACAACCCCGCCGCGTGCACCGCGAGCAGGGTCTGCGCCGTCTCCACCAGCACGGTCGCCGCGCTGCCGGCGTCCGGGCCCGGCGAGCCGGACCGGCCGTTCATCAGTTCCTCCAGGGACGGCGTGCCCGGCCGCGCGGTGAGCAGCCAGATCTCGTCCCTGGCCGCGACCAGGTCGTCGATCGGCATCAGCCCGCCGAGCCCGCTCTGCGCGAGCCGCCGGTCCGCGCTGACCGCCGCCACGACCCGCTCACGCGCACCCGGCAGGGCCACCCCCGCCGGGTCCAGCCGCAGCGCCCCGGCCCGCACGCCGTCCGGGGCCACGGCGTCGAACCACAGGCCCGCGTCACCACTCCGGTACCGTCCGCTGAGCCGGTACCCGGCGATGGCAGCCGCCCCCACGCCGCCGGAGCCACCCGGAACGCCGGAACCGCCCGCGCCGCCCGCACCGCCCATGCCGCCGGGGACGCCGGCGCTCCCCGTCCCGCCGGTGTCGTCGCCGTAGGGCATCTAACGCCTCCGGTGCCGTCCTGCCATGCGCTTCCTGAGCACAAGTGTGGCGGGTACGGCGCCGGTCGTCACCAGACCGGCGGCGAGCAGGCCGAGGCCGCCGCCGGGACCCGACGGGCCGGGAACCGGGGTGCCGTCCGGGCCGCCGCTCTCACCGGGGCCGTCCGAGCCGTCCCTCGGCGGCGGGGAGCTCTGGTCGGTGGACGTGTCGCTGGACCCCCGCGGGGTCTCGTCGGGGGAGTCGTTCGGTGTCGGGCTCGCCGGCGGCGTGCGCGTGCGGGTCGGCGACGGCGCCTGCGTGGTCGGCGGTGGTGGCGGCGACGGGGTGCTCGGCTTGGGCTTCGGCTTCCCGGACGGCAGGTCGTTGTTCACGTCCGGGTTGGACGGGTCGTCCTTCGGGGTTTCCGACTTCTTCGGCGTCGGGCCGGCCGTGCCGGAGGCGACCGGCGTCCTGGCCGGCTTCTTGCTCGGGGTGGGCTTCGGCGGGGCCGCCTGCGTGGGCGCCGCGCCCGTGGGCGGGGCGGCGGCGGACGAGGCGGGCACCGGGGTGCTCGGCGCCTCGCTCGGCTCCTCCGACGGCTCTCCCAGCGGTGTCTCGTCGATGCCGGGCTCGGCCGAGGGGTCCAGGGTCGTCTCGGTGACGGCGGGCGTGGGGGTGACCGGCGACTCCTGGGCCTGGAGCTCAGGGTCGCCGAGCGAGCCGACCAGCACGGCCGTGACGGCCGCGATCACCGCGAGCCCGGCCACACCAGCGACGATCTTCACGCCGAGCTTGCGCGCGGCGCCGCCGGTCACGCCGAGGTCGGTCTCGGCCAGGGACGTGCTCGCGTCCGGGGCCTCGCCGCCGAGCGGGAACAGCAGGCCGAGCAGCGCGGCGAGCCCGGCCAGGCGCCGCCGTCCGCGCTCCTCCCAGTCGGGCCCGTACGCCTCGGCGGCCACGGCCTCCAGCTCGACCAGGAACGCGTCGGCGGTGGGCGGCCGGTTGGCCGGGTGCTTGGCGAGGCCCCGCTCCACCAGGCCGCGCAGCGGGGCGGGCACCTGCTCCACCGGGGGCGGCATGGACTGGTGCTGGCGGGCGAGCGCCGCGACGTTGCGCGACTGGAACGGCCGGGTGCCGGTGAGGCACTCGAAGAAGACGATGGTGGCCGCGTACACGTCGGTGCTCGGCGCCGCGGGCGCGCCCGCCCACTGCTCGGGCGCCATGTACGGCGGGGTGCCCGCGCCGCTCACGCCGTCGCCGGGCCGTACGGCGATGCCGAAGTCCAGCAGCTTGCTCTGCCCGCTGGCCTCGATCATGATGTTCTCGGGCTTGAAGTCCCGGTGCACCACCCCGCCCGCGTGCGCGGCGGCGAGGCCGAGCAGCGAGCCCTTCAGCAGCGTCAGCGCCGCCTCGCCCCCCGTGGGGCCCTCCGACCGCAACATCGCGCGCAGCGAGACGCCGTCGACCAGCTCCATGACGATGGCCGCGCCGCCGTCGCTCTCGACGTACTCGTAGAAGCGGGCGCAGTGCGGGTTGTCCACCAGTTCGAGCAGGCGGGCCTCGTGGCGGAAACGCACGACGAACCCGGGGTCCGCCCGCAACTCGTCCGAGAGGTACTTGATCGCGACCGGGGTGTCGTCCACGTCGTATCGCGCCAGCACGACACGCCCTGAACCCCCCACCCCCAGCTCGCGGACCTCGGTGTAGCCGGGGACTCGCCATTCCCCCATGTGGGCGTCCATACGGTCTCCTTATGTGGCCGGGCCCCCACCCATGGCGAGATCGAAGCTTAACGATGCCCCTCCCTCTCTCGTGGTCTTTAACGAGATATTCGCAATATTGTCGTGGTTTGAGTCAACCGCTTCGTGGGCCTCGTCAGCGGTTCGCGATGTGGGCGGGCACGGGGATCCCGTCCCGCAGCTTGGGGTCGGGCACGGGGGTGCCCCACTCCACGCGCAGAGGGAGGACACCGGCCCAGACCGGCAGCGCGTAGTCCTCGTCGTCGTCGTTCGGCGGGCCGGTGCGCACCTTCACCGACGCCTCGGCCAGCGAGATCGCGAGCACGGCGGTCATGGCCAGCTCCTTGCGGTCCGGCTCGCGCACCACGTCCCACTGGCCCGGCGCGAGCTGCTCGGTCACGGCGCGCAGCCCGGCCAGCCGCTCCTCCGGGTCCTCGACGGGGCGGGCACTGCCGTAGATCATCGCGGAGCGGTAGTTCACCGAGTGGTGGAACGCCGATCGGGCCAGCACGATGCCGTCGAGGTGCGTGACGGTCACGCACACCTGTGTCGCGGAGCGCAGCGAGGTGGCGCCCGTGGAGCCGTGCACGTACAGCGTGTCCTCGATGCGCCCGTACCCGGTGGGGATCACCATGGGGGCGCCGTCGTGCACGAGCCCGAGGTGGCAGATCAGCCCGGCGTCCAGCACGGCGTACAGCTCGGCGCGGTCGGTACGTCCCCGGTCCTTGGACCGGCGCAAGGTGGTGCGAGGAGTCGTGGAGAGCATGCGGCTACCGTAAGGACCAAGTGGACGGCGGTGGTACGTCCACTTCGGACCACTTCCAGGAGACCACTTTGCCGGGCCACGTCGACCTGCCCCTCACCCTCGACCGCCGGTCCCCGGTCTCCCTGGCCGTGCAGCTCAGCGACCAGCTCCGCGCCGGCATCCGCGACGGCGCCCTGCGCCCCGGCGAGCGCCTGCCCTCCAGCCGCTCCCTGGCCCACCTGCTGGCGGTCAGCCGCACCGTCGTCACCGAGGCCTTCCAGCAGCTCTACGCCGAGGGCTGGCTGGAGGGCAGGCACGGCTCCGGCACCTACGTCACCGACATCCCCGACCGCACCACCACCCCGGCACCTCCGGCGTCCGCGCCGGCCTCCCCCGCCGCGCCGCCGCCCGCCACGCCGCCGCCCGCCGCGCCGCCGCCCGCCGCGCCGCCGCCCGCCGGGCCGGCGGACCCGGTGGGAACCGTGCCGGACCCGTACAACGCGGCCGAGACGCCGGTCCCGTCCGGCATGATCGACCTGCGGCCGGGGCGGCCGTGGGTGCGGCACTACGACGCGGCGGCGTGGCGGCGGGCCTGGCGCACGGCGGGGGAGCGCCCGCCGTCCGACCTCGCGAGCCCCTACGGACTGCCGGGGCTGCGGGAGCTGCTCGCCGAGCACCTGCGCCGGGCGCGCGGCGTGCCGGTGGGGCCGGAGAACGTGATGGTGACCCGGGGCACGGCCCACGGGCTCGACCTGGTCGCCACGGCACTGCTCCGGCCGGGGGACGGCGCCGGGGTGGAGGACCCGGGGTACCGCGCCGCCCGCGAGGTGTTCGCCGCGCGCGGCGGCCGCGTGGTCCCGTGCCCGGTGGACGAGCAGGGCGTGCTGCCCGCCGAGCTGCCGGACCGGCTGCGCGTGCTGTACACGACCCCCGCGCACCAGTACCCCCTCGGCGGCCGCCTGCCCATCCCGCGCCGCGAGGGCCTGCTCGCCTGGGCCCGCCGCGCCGGCACCACCGTCGTGGAGGACGACTACGACGCGGAGTTCCGCTACGACGTCGCCCCCCTGCCCGCCCTCTACGGCCTCGACCCCGGGCGGGTCGTGCTCCTCGGCACGTTGTCGAAGTCCCTGGCCCCGGACGTGGGTGTCGGCTGGCTCGTCGCCGGCCCCGACCTGCTGCACGAGATCGCCCACATCCGCCGCCGCCTGAACGACCGCACCTCGGGCCCGGTGCAGGCGGCCGTCTCCGTGCTCCTGGAACGAGGCGACCTGGACCGCCACCTGCGCCGCATGCGGCTGGAGTACGCCCGCCGCCGCGCCGCCATCGTCGAGGCCCTCGGCGGCCACGTCCGCGGCGACTCCGCCGGCCTGCACGTCTTCGTCCCGCTCCCGGAGGACCGCGTGGCACCTCTGGTGGCGGCCGCCGCCGCGCGGGGTGTGTTGCTGGACACCACCACCCGCCACCACCACGGCCCCACCCGCGTGCCCGGCCTGGTGCTCGGCTACGGCTCCGCTTCGCTCAGCGACGTCCGCAAGGGGTGCGCCGTACTCTCCGCCCTCCTCTGAGCGGGTCAGGCCGCCTCGGGGTTGCGGTGCGATTGTGGCACGGTCGGCGTGGCGGGCGGCGGCGGGGCGGGCGCCAGGGCGCTGAGGACCGGCAGGGCGCGGCCGGCGTACATGGGGTCGACCGGCAGCACGTGCGCGGCCCACCAGCGGGCCGGGCGGGGATCGGGCGAGGGGGTGACGAACGCCTCGGCGTAGTCGTCGTACGGCGGGTCGTACAGGTAGCCGGTGGGGATGCCCTGCCGGGCCAGCGTGACCAGCGCGGCGTCGCGGTCGGCGACCAGCAGCGGGACGCGGAACAGGGGCTGGTCGGTGTGGCGCAGCACGGCGGGGGCCACGGTGGGGAGCTCGGCCAGCTTGGCGACGCCGGCGAGGCGGCGGGGCCGGTCCGCGGGGAGGCGGGACAGGCAGCGGGCCTGGTACCAGCGGGCGACGCGGCGCCGGGTGTCGCGGTAGTCGTGCAGGTCGGCGCGCACCCAGGGGTCCATGGCGGGCAGGTCGGGCGCGTGCTTGAGCGCCGTGCGCAGGTCCTCGGGGCGCAGCGCGATGCGGTGGCCGTCGCGGGGCTCGGTGAGCCGCAGCAGGCGGGCGAGGCCCATGGCGGGCCTGGCCATGTCGAGCCGCAGCGCCGTGCGGCGGGCCATCGAGGTCGCCACCCCGGTCAGCTCCTTGCGCAGCACCCCGGGCCGCAGCAGCAGGTCGCGCTCGGCGGTGAGACGCCGCGCGGTGGCGGCGTCCTCGACCGCGAGCACGCCCCCGGAACCCGCCCCGGCGTGCTTGGACAGGCTGAACACCCCCGCGGCGCCGAACGTGCCGAGCGGCTGCCCGTCCACCGAGGTCTCGGCCGCGTGCGCGACGTCCTCGATGACGAGCAGGCCCGCCATGCCCCGCACCTCGTCGGGCAGCCCGTACAGATTGGTGGTGAGCACGGCGTCCACGCCGCAGAGCAGCGCACGGGCCAGCTCGATGTTGCCGTCCAGCACCGAGATCGGCGCGATGACGGGGATGAGCCCGGCGGCGAGCACGAGGAACAGGATCTCGTCCGCCGAGATGGGCGACATGAGCAGTCGCTGTCCGGGTGTGCACCAGTGCCGCAGGGCGAGGAACAACCCGAGCCGGTTGGAGGGCAGATACACCGTCTCCCGGCCGGTGCGGGCGGCTATGAGTTGCTCAGGACTCACGTCTCCTCGTTTCGCCCCTCTGGGCGGTGGATGGGCGACCCAGAGCTGAAAAGGTAGCGCACCCCAAGTGGCCCGTGGTGCGCAGGGGACGATCGTTACGAGGCGAGCGATGGCGCCGGCGGGCTGGGGCGTCGGCAGGAGAGCGAGGTGGGCGGGGGGTGGAGCGTTACGACGCGATCGAGGTGCGGATCTTCCCGAACGTCTTGAGCGCCAGGTCCGCGGTCTCCCGCAGCATCGAGTTGGCGAGCACGGTGCCGCGCGCCTTGCGCACCGGCACGCGGACCAGCCAGTGCATCCCCGCGCCCGGGGTGGGCCGGGCGAGACGCCCCTCGGTGACCCACAGTTCCCCGGTCTTCAGCTTCTCCTTGTACTCCTTCTCGCCCCGCCCCATGTCGATGAGCCGGATGCCGGCGCCGGCGGCCTTCTCGGCCATCGCCAGGTGGTGGATCAGCCCGGGGGAGTACTTGGCGAACGCCGGGTCGTACGCCGGGAACCAGCCCGCCAGGGTGGTGGCGGTGCGCAGCCCGAAGTGCCCGGCGACCGGCCGCCCGTCCACGTAGATCATGTCGAGCGACCCGCCGAAGTCCGGTGTGTTCACCCGCAGCAGGTTCTGCACCAGCTCCAGGATCCACGGCCGGGAGAACCGGTCGGCGCGGCCGGTGCGCCGGTACTGGTCGGTCTTCCAGTCCAGCAGGGTGCGCAGCGCCGACTCGTCGGTGGTGGCGTAGTCGTGCCGCAGCTCCCCGAAGTCCCGCTGCAGCTTGCGGCTCTTGTACGCGGTGGACTTGTACGTCTTGCCGGAGACCTGCTTCAGCACCTCGACGTACGCCTCGTAACCGTCGGACAGGTCGATCACCGGCGAGGGGTGCCTGCTGTGCCGGGCGGGCACCAGCGGCTGCCCGGCGATCAGGTGGTCGAACTCGAACACCCCGAGCCCGCACGCCTTCATCAGGGCGTAGGGGTCCACCTCGATGTCCTTGGCGTGCACCATGCCCTGCGCGTCGGTGAGCCCCGCCGCGACCGGCCGCCCGATGCCGAGCGGGTGGCGCTCGAACGGGAAGAACCCCACGATGTCCGGCCCGTCGTACAGCACGGCGACCCGCGCCTGCTCGCGCACCCGGCCGGTTTCGACGGTGAACTCGGGGGACAGGAAGGGACTGTCCAGCGCGGGGTCGGCGTTCTGGAGCAACCTCCACCGTTCCGTCTCGGAGGCTCCGAGCTCCCGGGGGTGAACGACGGAGATACGCATGGGCTCCTACTGAGTGTGAGTGCGGACCTGGGCCCGCTCCTTCACCAGCTTGGGGCCTGGCCTGTAATAGTAGGATAAAGATCAGATCACGGTGCGGTCAGAACAGGTGTCATCTTCGTCACCGTTCCATGGTCACGGCACGTTCCATCCCTTGGCGGGGCCGGGGGACGCTCAGGTCCACCGCGTGCTCGCCGACGATGCGCTGCACGTCGATGGGCCCGGGGTCGCCCTCGTGGGTGCCCGGCACCTGGGAGTTGCCGAAGTGACCGCCCTTGGCCCACACCCGCAGGCTGCCCTGCTCGGCCACCGAGTGCGGGTACGGCAGGGGCGGCCCGGCGGGCCAGCGCCGCGGCACCTGCCAGGAGTCGAGCCACGTCAGGATGTCGTCGAGCCCGTCCAGCTTGCTCTCGGTGAACGGCTCGTCCACCGAGCCGAGCACCCTGATCTGGACGCACACCCTGCCGTGCCGGTTGAGATCCCCAGGCAGGCCGCAGGCGGCCCGGGTCGGGGGAAGGGACTGGGCGATCTGCCCCGTCACCGGGTTCCACACCAGGTGGGCGGGGCGTTTCAACTGGTTGAGCCGTTGGGCCACGGATTTGGCGGACACCCTCTGGGGATCGGTCTGGAAGATCGACCAGACCACCCGGGGTGCGCCGCCAGCCATGGGGCCGGCGTCCTCTGGAGCGGGAATTCGACTGGCGACGGGCAGCCATGCTTGGGCCACAGTGCCCCCTCAAATCCTCGGTCGCCGGGTTTATACCCCTTTCATGAAGGAGTTGACACCTTAGGGGGCTTGTTTGTTGGTTGATCTCTGATCTGCGCACATGACTCCCAAACAGGTCTAATAGGGAGCTTGGCGGGTACCCGGGGCGTGCCGCACGAGTTCCTGTCACACGGTGAACAGTGGGAGCATTCAAGGGTTCTGCAAGCGTGAGTAGATACGGTGACTGTGTGGTGGAAAGCACTGGTCGGCACGCACGTCGTCGCTACGTCCCGAAGGGCCCCGTCGCCCTCGTGGCAGGCCTGGTCACCCTGGCCCTGGTGGTCGGGCTCCTCGCCTACGGCGCCCGCCGGGGCGCGGGACGTGCCGACGGCGTGCCCGCCACGATCCTCGCGACCCCGGAGCCGCCGCCGGTGCTGGAGTCGCCCCCCGTGGTGGAGAGCTGGCCGCGCTGGGGCGTCACCCACACGCAGTACAGCGCCGACAACGAGGACGACGCCGCCGCCCGCGCGCGCGACCTGCTCAGCCGGGTTCCCATGCTGCAGAACCAGCACATCATGGGCTGGGGAGCGGGCAACCCCGAGCCGGCGCCCGGCAAGTACGACTTCCGCGACCTCGACCGCAGGGTCAAGCTGATGGCCGCCACCGGGGCCCAGCCCGTGCTCACCCTCTGCTGCGCCCCGGACTGGATGAAGGGCGGCGCCGAGGGCCGCACGGCCTGGAGCAAGATCGAGGTCGCCCCGCTGCGGGAGCACTTCGACGACTTCGCCAAGCTCTCCGCCACCATCGCCAAGCGGTACCCGACCATCACCCACTACATGGTCTGGAACGAGTTCAAGGGCTTCTGGGACGACGTCCACAACAGTTGGGACGCCGAGGCCTACACCGACCTCTACAACCGCGTCTACGACGCGCTGAAGGCCGTCAACCCCAAGATCCAGGTCGGCGGGCCGTACGTCCCGGTGGACAGCCACGTCAGCTCCGCCAACTCCTCGGAACTGAAGGGGCCCTGGGGCGCCATCGACAACAGGCCGCTGGACAGCATCGAGTACTGGCTGAAGCACAAGCGGGGCGCCGACTTCGTCGTCATCGACGCGTCCTCGGCCACCAACGACAAGGGCCTCGTCCCTGACGAGTTCACCGCGCTGCAGAAGTTCTCCACCATGACGACGTGGTTGCGGCAGAAGAGCGGCGACCTGCCGGTGTGGTGGGCCGAGTGGTACATCGCGCCCGACAACATCGGCTGGGACGAGCAGCACCGCACCGCCGTCCAGGTGGCCGCCATGATGGAGTTCGCCAGGAGCGGCGCCGCCACCGCGCTGTACTGGAACCCCCAGCGGCGCACCGGCGACGACTGCCCCGGCTGCATGTGGTCCCCCGGGTCCGGCGACGAGATGCCCATGGCGGGGGTGCTGAGCGGCTTCACGCGGTGGTTCACCGCCGGCGCCGCGCTGGTCGACGTGACGGTCTCCGACCGCCGGGCCCGGGTGCTCGCGGTGGAGAAGCAGATGGTCATCGTCAACACCACCCCCGAGCCCCTGTCGGTCACCGTGGACGGCAAGCCGTTCGACCTCGACGCCTACGGCGTCGAGTGGAGCGACCGCGGCCAGTGAGCCGGAACGGTCCGCGCGGACCGTCCGTGACCAGGCCGGGGCATCCCGGCCGGTGAGCGTTCCGGCGTACCGGGGCCGGTGACCCCCGTTCTGGCGTACCGGGGCCGATGCTTCCGTTCTGGCGCGAGCGCGCCGGGGGTACCGGGGCCGGTGAGCCTCGTCCCGTGGCCGGGTGGTCGTCAGACCGATGTCAGGGTCAGGAAGCGTTCCACGATCACCGCGAGGGCGGCCGCCGTCATGAGCAGGCCGATGAGGACCAGGCGGCGCCTGCCGCGGGTGGAGGTCCCCGGGCCTCGCAGGCGGGCCAGCTCGGCGCTGAACAGCGTGCCGACGGCCAGGGCCAGGGCCACCAGGCCGAACGGCGTCCACGGGGTGGAGCGGTCGCCGACCAGGGTCATGCCGGACGGCGGCGGGATCTCCGCGCCCCTCGGGTACGACCGCAGGGTGTAGAGCGCCGCGTCGGCGTTGGCGTACACCTTTCTCAGGTACCGCGAGTCGTCGAGCGACGCGCGGAACCGGGTGCCCCAGTCGCCGGAGAAACCGTGGTTGAGCTCCAGGTACGCCGCCTGGCCCCTGCTCATGATCACGAACGTGTTGGGCGGCTGGGCGCGCAGCGCGGTGAGCACCCCCTCCAGGTCCCCCGGGTCCGGGGTGACCAGCGCCTGGAAGTAGTCCACCCGGTCGATGTCCCGCTCCCGCCACGGCACCGTCGGCGTCACCTCGTCGCCCAGCACCGGCACCAGGTACAGCAGCCGCGCGCTCGGCTGGTCGTGCTCGTAGACGTACCGCATCGCCGCGGCCTCGCCCGTGGTGATCCACTCGAACTTCTCGTTGCCGTACCGCGCCACCAGGAACGCCACCGACAACGCCAGCGCCGTGCACGCCGCCAGCACCGCCGACAGCCGGCGCGTCGTCTCCGGCGGCAGCCACACCCGGCGCCGCCGCACCGGCACCGTCTCCTCCTCGCGCGCCGTGCCGGTGTGCGCCGGCAGGTTCGGGAAGAAGGCGTAGGACCCGAGGATGCAGGCGGCGGGCAGCGCGAACAGGTACACCCGCAGGCCGATCTCGCCGCCGTAGCTCTGCAGGCCGAGCGCCAGCGCCGGCACGCACAGCAGCAGCACCGCCACCCGGTCGCCGACGCCGCGCCGCAGGCGCCGCAGCAGCCCCACGCCGGCGAACAGCAGGATCACGCCGCAGATGCCGAGCCGCACCTGGAGCACGAGGGCGTGCTGCGGGTCGGTGCCCTGCAGGCGGTCGCCGGTGTTCTCCTGGAGGTTGGCGAAGATGCGCCCGATGCCGCCGAACAGCTCGTCGATCCGGCCGCTCCAGAACGGCGTGGCCTGGTAGTTGATCCACGCGAGCACGAGCAGGCCGAGGAACACCGGCAGCGTCAGCGACAGCGTGCTGCGCCGCAGCAGGATCAGGCCGGTCAGCGCGCCGAGCATCATGAACGGCGTGATCTGGTGGGTCGCCGTGGTCGCCACGAACAGCCCCACCAGCAGCGTCAGCAGCACCACCCGGTCGGTCACGGTCGTCGGGCGGGACGGCAGCTCGCCGGGGGCCAGCCGGTCCAGCCGGGCCAGCAGGCGGCGGAGCGGGCCCTTGGACGGCAGGGGGGCCGACCGCGGCTCCGCCTTGCCGAACCACCGCAGCAGGATCGCGATGAACACCAGGTACAGGGCGTACGTGAAGCCCTGCGGCGAGAAGTAGTCCTGCCCGATCCACTGCACGAGGATGAACAGCAGCGCGGCGAACCACCGGGCGCGGGTGGTGGCCACCAGGCGGCGCAGGATCAGCACGAACGGCAGCAGGTACAGCAGGTTCGAGACGAACGGCGTCCACTGCAGGATCGTCGTCATGTCGTCGACCCCGGCGGCGCGCAGCACGAAGCCGAACAACGCGAAGAACCCCGGCCAGGCGAACCGCGCGTCCAGGCCCGGCAGCGTCTCGCCCGCCCGTCCGATGTACTCCGCGAAGCCCGCGTGCACCCAGGCGGTGGCGAACCTCGGCTCCGGCTCCACCAGCGCGGCGGCGCCGTGCAGGGTGAACGTCACCGCGGCGAGCTGGAACAGCAGCAGGCCCTTGCGGTCGGTGTTCTGGGTCAGCGTCACGAAGAACGAGACGATGATCAGCGCGATCGCCGCGAACGCCGTCACCGGCAGCACCGACACCAGCCCGAGCCCGTCGAGCTGCCGCAGGTCCACCCCGCGCATGGGCCCGTACGGCACGCGCAGCGCGAGCACGTACATGACCAGGCCCTCGACGGTCAGCAGCGGCGGCAGCCACGTCGCCGCGCTGCCCGCCACCCGCGTCGCCCAGGACGGCCGCACGTCCGTCGCCGGCGCCCGCCCGATGCGCAACGGCACGAGCGGCTCGGGTTCGGGGTCCGGTTCCCGCCCGGGTTCCGGGCCGGCGGGGCGGACGACGGGCACCGCGGGCTTGCGCACCTCGACGGTGGCGTCCTCCGGCTCCAGGTCGGGATCCGATCCGGGCTCGGCCTCAGGCTCCCGGTCCGGGTCGGACTCCTCCCCGGGCTCCGGCCCGGGGACGGGGACCAGCGCGGGATCCGGTTCCGGCTCGGGCTCCCGGTCCGGGTCGGACTCCGGGTCCCCTCCAGGCTCAGACCGCGGGGCGGAGCCGGCCTTCGGCCCGGGGTCCGCCTCGCGCTCAGGCTCCGGCTCGGACGTGGCCGCGTGCTCCGGGGCCGCGTCAGGCTCCGGCTTGGATCTGGCCGCGGGCTTCGGGTCGGCAGGCTCCGGCTTGGATTTGGCCGCGGGCCCCCGGTCGGCAGGCACCAGCTTGGAATTGGCCGCGCGCTCCGGTTCCGCCTCAGGCTCGGGCTTGGATTTGGCCGCGCGCTCCGGTCCCGCCTCGGGCTCGGGCTTGGGCTTCGACTGTGACTTGGCCTCGGGTTCCGGTTCCGGTGCGGGTTGCCGCTCGGGCTTCGCCTCCGGCTCGGTCGTGGGAGGCGCCGGGGTGGACCTCGCCGCGACGACGACCGGGAGCGGGATCACCTGGGTGGCGTCCTCGTCCGGGGGGCCGATCGGATCGGCGGTGGCGTCGAGATCCACCTCTGGGGCGTCGCCGGTGACGGCCGCCTGTTCTTTCACCTCGTCGCCTGTCCGTCGCCTCACGTAGACCATGATGCGGCCTCGGCCGCCTCCCGCGCGCTCGCCGGCCGCGGCGCCCCGGGGTGATTGAGTATTCTGCGCAGTCCCGGAAGGATCAGCAACGCCACCAGGATCTCACTGAACAGCAGGCCGTACCCCACCGCGGCGCCGCCCGCCACCGGCAGCAGCACCACCGAGGACGTCAGCACCAGCACCGCGAGCCCGATCTGCACCACCGCCAGCGTGCGCGGACGGCCCTGCGCCCGCATGCCGCTCAGGTAGATCTCGATCAGCACCCGGGGCAGCACCGCCAGCGCCATGAGCCGCAGCAGCAGCGTGCCGTGCTCGGCGAAGCCCGGCCCGAACACCGAAAGGATCAGCGGCGCCGCCGCGAACGTCACCAGCGACACCGGCGCGATGATGAGGTAGGACCGCCGCATCGCCTGTCTGCAGTTGGCGGCCAGGCGGGACCGGTCGTGGGAGCCCTCCACGGTGAGCGACGTCGCCATGTTGATGGCCAGCAGCTCGATCATCGCGCCGAGCGTCTGCGCCATCGCGAAGTACCCGAACATCTCGCCGCTGATCTGCGAGGCGACGTACACCGGCAGGAAGTACACGATCGCCAGGATCGAGAACGCCCCAGGGTAGTCACCGGCCAGGAAACGCCCGACCTCGCGCAGCCGCGGCGGCCGTGTGCCCTCCGTGGCCCGCCGGGCGTGCCGGGGCACCAGCACCCCGAAGATGAACAGGTTGACCGGGATCAGCGCCAGGGCCGTCGGGATGATCCACGACACGTAGATGCCGTCGTCGGGCAGCGCGCCCGCCAGCGCGACCAGCAGCCCCATCTTGATCAGCCCGAAGCACAGGCTGTTCACCGGCACCCACACGGCCTTGCGCAGCCCGGCGAGCACCACGTCCTGCAGGGTGAAGACACACCAGATGGCCACCGCGGCGAGGAAGAACACCCCAGGCCCGACCCCGGCGAGCGTCGCGTAGTTCTCGCCCCACACCGGCAGCGTGAGCAGGAACCCGACGGCGGCGGCAACGGCGGTCAGCGTGGCCACTAAGTATCCCCGGCCGATCAGCCCGCCGGTGCGCCGCCCCGCGATCGGGACGAACCTCGCGAGCGCGCCGGTCAGCCCGAGCGCGATCAGCCCGGCGAACAGCCGCATCGCGGTGATCAGCGCCTGGCTGCGGCCGAAGTCCTCGGGGGAGTACAGGCGCGCGGCGAGCAGCCAGTAGCCCATGCCGAGCACCGCCGTGAGGCCGGTGTTGGCCATCAGGGCGTAGCCGTTGAGGAAGAGAGGATTGCGCAGGTCGCGAAGCAGGCGGCGCCGCAGCACCGCCAGCCGTCCCGACGGCTCGCGCCCGTCCGGCCGTCCCGGCTCGTCGTGCGCGGCGGTCGTGCCCATCACCGCGTCACCCCCCCTCGTCGACACGCGGCGTTCGCCTTCGCGGCTACGTCACTCACGCCCTGCCACGTGGCGCAGACCGTATCGCGTTCGCCGCACCACCGCGTATCCCTTGGTCAGGGCGCGTTCCTTCAGGTAGATCATCGGCACGCCGCGGCCCTCCACCGCGCGGCGGAAACGGTCCATGGTGGTGGACCGGCCCACGGTGAGGCGGGGAAGCGCCATCACGTCGGCGCCGTCGTCGGTGAGCGCGTTGGCCACCGCGCAGGCGGCCCAGTACCCGGCCTTGCGCACCTCGCGGCGCACCCGGGCGCTGGAGTAGCCGTACGGGTACGCCATGGTGGCGACCGGGCGGCCCACCTTGTCCTCCAGCAGCGCTTTGTTGCGGCGCAGCTCCTGGCGCAGGTCGGCGTCGGAGAGCTGGTCGAGCTGCGGGTGGCTGTGGCTGTGCCCGGCGATCTCGACGCCACAGGACGCCGCCTCGCGGGTCTGGCTCCAGGTCAGCATGCGGTCCAGCGGCCGGCCCGCGGCGTCCGGGCCGGCGTCGTCGAGCCACCCGCTGGTCACGAACACGGTCGCGGGGATGCCGAGGCGCTCCAGCACGGGCAGGGCCTCGGTGTGGAAGTCGGCGTACCCGTCGTCGAACGTCACCACCACCGGCCGGTCGGGCGTGGGCGCGCCGCCGGTGCCGTACAGGGTGGCGACGAGGTCCCCGAGGGTGAGCGGCGTGAAACCGCGGTCCTTGAGGTAGGTCATCTGCGACTCGAACATCGACGGGCGGACCGCCAGCGGCTTCGTCGCGCTGTTCGGCCGGTCGGTGACCGAGTGGTACATCAGGATGGGGACGCGCATGTGATCACTGCTCCTGGTCGTCCGGGCGGCCGGCCCGGTTCCCGCGCAGGCGCAGCCGGGCGGACCCGACGGCGTACCCCCAGGTGGTCCAGGCCAGCCCGACGACGATCGCCCCCGCCCTGGACAGGCCCGCGGGATCGCCCCGCAGCGCCTCGGCCACCCCGCGCAGCACACCGGCGGGCAATGTCTTGAACGCGTGGGCGCGCTCGCTGGACAGGCCGTCCCCGGCGCCCACGCTCCGCGCCACCAGCGCCTTGGACAGGCCCTCGGCGTAGCAGCGGGAACGGAAGTAGCGGAACGTGGACCGTGCCGCCGGAACCCGGTGGCCGATCATCGCGTCCGGCTCGAACATCATGATCGAGCCGGGTCTGCGCTGCGCGAGCCGTATGCAGAACTCGGTCTCCTCGCAGCCGAGGGGCCGGCTCTTTCGCCCCTGCACGCTGCGGCCGATGCCGGAGTGGAAACCGCCCACCCCCTGGACGGCCTCCTTGCGGAAGGCCGCGTTACCCCCCATCACGTTGCGTATGGGCTTTCGTTCCGCGGGCAGGCCGCGGTAGGTGCACCCGACGGTCCAGTCGAACTCCTCGGGGAACCACCGCGGACGGGCACCCGTGTCCCAGAGCGGCTTGGTCAGCCCGCCGACCCCCACGACGGCCGGGTTGGCGCCATGCCGCTCGGACATCGTCCTCTCGAACGCCTCCAGCCATCCGGCGTCCGCCACCGCGTCGTCATCGAGGAACGCCACGACGTCACCCGTCGCGGTCGCGGTCCCGGTGTTCTTCCCGCCGGACAGGCCCCGGTCGTGGTTGTTCTCCACGACGATCGCGTCGGTGTACTCACGCTTCAGCCGCAGATGCAGCTCGGGGTTGTAATCGACGACGAGGATGAGTTCCTCCGGTGGGCGCCGCTGGCCGCGCACGGAGCGCACGGCCGCGCCGATGTCGTCCCACCGCTCCTCGGTGTACACACAGATGACGACGGATATCTTCATGACGGTTACGCCGCGCCCTGGTCGGCGGCGGGCTGCCGCTCGGCCGGCGCGCGGCCGGCCTCGATCGCGGGGCGCCGCCACTCGCGCATGATGGTCTTGAACACGCGCCAGCCGTCGCGCACGACGCGAAGGTTGCTCTCGCCGTGGATGCGGCACCGCTCGTGGCTCGGCACCTCGTGCACCTTCAGGCCCGCCTTGGCCGCCCGGATGTTCATCAGCGTCTCCACCTCGAAGCCCTGGCAGTCCAGGTCGAGCGTGTCGAGGTGGCGCGCCCAGAACGCGTTGTAGCCGTAGCACAGGTCGGTGTACTGCGTGCCGTAGATCCAGTTCACCATGGAACGAAGCACGCTGTTGCCGAGCCTGCGGCTGAAGGTGAGGTCGTCGCTGCCGCCGCCGCTGGCGTACCGGGAGCCCTTGACGAAGTCGGCCCCGGCGACCAGCGCGCTGACGAAGTGGACGATCTCGCGGCCGTCGGTGGAGCCGTCGGCGTCGATCATCACGATGATGTCGCCGGTGCACGCGGCGAACCCGGTCGACAGGGCGTCGCCCTTGCCCTTGCCGCGCTGCTGCACGACGCGGAGGTTCGGGCGCAGCCTGCGGGCCACCGCGACGGTGTCGTCGGTGGAGTTGCCGTCGACGAGCACGACCTCGTCGATCCAGTGGGGCAGCGTGGCGAACACGTGCGGAAGGTTCTCCGCCTCGTTCATGGCCGGGACGACCACGCTGACGGTCGGGGATATGGCCAGGTGCGGGGTGAGGGGGGTGAAACGGTCCACGGTGGGAAGCGGTCTCAGCGTGCCAAGCTGAGTCTTCCCGTTGTGCTTGGTGGTGGTCTCGGGACTCATTTTCGAGGGATGTCCTTCCGGGCGGTCTGACATCGGCGGCGACTGCCAACAGGACCGGCGCGACTGGACGGAGAGGGGTTTCCCCGTCCCGGTCGTAGCAGTAGAGGGGTGTCGGATCTTGCGGTGGGGGAGAGCCGGGTCAGCTCGCCCCCGAGGGTTCCTTCTGGATGGCGTCGGGCTGGAGAGTGGTACGGACCCGTCCGAAGCCCTTCAGTAACCGGTCGGCCAGCCGGTACAGCGAAGGGCGATCGACGACGATGCTGCGTGCCTTGTTGACGGGTGTCCGGCCCATCCAGTGAACGGCGGCCGTCGCCGACGGACGGGAGACCCGGCCCTCGGAGACGTGGATGACGCCGCTCTTCAACCAGCCCTTGTACTCCCGGCCCCCCTTGCCCATGTCGACCTGGCCCAGGCCGTGGGACGCGGCCTGCTCCGCCATGTGCAAGTGGTGCATTATCCCGGGGGAGTACCGGGCGAACTCCGGGTCGTACGCGGGGAACCAGCCGACCAGCGTGCGGTGCGTACGCAGGCCGAAGTGCCCCGCCACCGGGGTGTCCCCGGCGTACAACATGGTCAGCACGCCGCCGAACGACGGTGTGTCGGTGGCGTGCATCTGCTCGATCAGCTCGACGATCCAGGGCTGGGCGAAGCGGTCCACCCGTCCCGTGCGGCGGTACTGATCGGACTTCCAGGTGGTCAGCGTGCGCATCGACTCGGGATCGGTGGCACGCCACTCCATGCGGACCTCGCCGTGTTCACGGGCGAGCTTGCGCTCCTTGTACCGGATGGTCTTGTAGTTCTTCGGCGAGTGCTCACGGACGTGCGCGACATAGGCCTCGTACCCGGAGGTGAGGTCCATGATCGGCACAGGCCGCACCGCCGATTCGTGCGGCACGAACGTGGGCTGTCCCGCCACCATGTGGTCGAAGTCGAACACCGAGAGCCCGCAGGCCCGCAGGAGCGTGCGGGCGCAGAGCTCCACCTCCGGGTGGGCGATCAGGCCGTGGCAGGTGGTCAGCCAGCTACCGAGCGGCTTGCCGATGCCGAACGAATGCCGCTCGAAGGGCAGGAAGGCGACCACTTTCGTGCCGTCCTCCACGACGGCGACGCGTGCGAAAGAGCGGAGCCGGTCCACGGCGAGAGCGAACTCGATGGAAAGGAATGGGTTGTCCAGGGTCGGGGTGGACTGCTGGAGGTCACGCCACAGGGCGATCTCAGGGTCCCCTAAGTCCCCCGGCCGGACCACTGTCACTTTCACCTTGACCGGGCCCCCTGTTCGGTGTGCAGACTGCCGTTCCCCCGGTACAGAGACCGAAGCACCCACATGAACCCACCGAGGACCGCGACGGTGGCCACCCCGGCGCGGGGAGACCAGGCGTCGAACAGCAGCATGGCCTCGGCTAATAAGACGTTTATAACGAGACTCGCCGCGGCGCCCACCGTTAGGGCGGCGAGTGGGTCACGATCACGCAACAGTCCGACGACCGACGCGCCAGGGACCACCAGCAAGAACAGCGGTGTCAGGACCAGACGGGCGGGGGTCTGGATGTCGGCCAGCGCGATGACCGCTCCCGCGGCGCACGCTATCGCCAGCACCCATCCGAGCACTGTCCGGTTCGTACGCATGTCTCCTGGCTCCGCGGGTCAAGGTCGTGCAAATACCTGGTTGATCGCTGTCCTCATAGGATCAACCACCCGATCCGATCGTCAATGCCGACGCCCCAACCCGGCCTAGGGTTTACCGCCTCGCGGCGACAACCCTTTGCGGAGTCGGACAGGCCACCAACGCCGAATAGCCGATACCCCCGAAACCGCTGAGGTTTCAGGGACCGGCGGTACCAAAGGTACCGCCGGTTTGCCCGGAGTGTGATGCCGAGGGGGGAATCAGGGCGGATCTCCGGTCGCGTCCTCGGTCGGACTGCCCGACGGGACGGGGTCGGGCGGCGCCGTCGGATCCGGCGGCGGCTCCGACTCAGGCGGCCGCTCCTGCCCCTCCCATGAGACCGCGCACGCGGCCTGCCCCGCCGCCGACCTGAACGTGACCAGGCCCTCACCGGCTTCCCCCGGCTCGGCCGCCGCCACCGCGAGCCGCGTCTTGTCCCCCGGGCGCAGCACCCCCTGCCCCGGCGACACCGACACACCACTCGACGCCGCGGCCGACCACTGCACCGTCCCGTTGCGCGCTGAGATGAGGATCACACCCGCGCCGTCCTCCCCGAGGGCCCCCGGGCAGGAAAGCACAAGCCTCGCCGCCGGCGCCGTCGCGCTACGGGACGGCGACCGCGTGGCGCTCGGGCGCGGCGGTGCGGTCTGCCCCGGCGGGAAGCCCGCCCGCTCCGAGGGCGTGGGTGCCGCCTGCGACCTCTTGGCCGCCGCGGTCTTGCTCGCCGACGGCCCGCCCGCCGTGGGCTCCGGATAAGTGATCTGCAGTTCCCCCGGCGTCTTGCTGGGGAACCGCAACTCCTGCGTGGGCGGCGGCGCCGCGTCCTGCCCGGTGGCCACCACCATGGCCCCGGTGGCCAGCAACACACACGCCACGGCGGCGAACACCGGCGCCGACCTCCCACGCCGTCCCCGTCCGCCCCCCGCCGGGCCACCCCCTCGTCCAGCTCCCCCCACGCCTCCCGCCCCGGCGGTCCGTCCGGCCCCGCCGGCCCGTCCGGCTCGCACCGCCCGTCCCGCCCCCGCCGCGCGCCGGTCCCGTCCGCGTCCCCGCGGGGCCGTGGCCTCCTCCTCGCCGGAACCGGGGGCGGGCTCGGTCTCCCATTCGTCAGAGGCGGGCTCGGGGTCATAGAAGTCGTGCGCCCCCACGGCGTACAGGTGGCTCGTGCCGGTGCCGTCCATCTCGCCGAGACCGGCGGCGTACCGGGCGCCCGCGCCGGTACCGTCCACCTCGCCCAGACGGGCGGCGTGCCGGGCGCCGGTGCCGTCCACCCTGTCCACCCCGGCGCCGAGCCGGGCGTTCATGCCGTGGGCCGGGGTGCCGGTCGTTCTCCCCCCGAAGGGCCGGCCGTGGCCCGTCCCGGCGGTGTGCTGGGCGGGGACGGCGGTGACGGCGGCGGTGGCGTCCCGGTCGCCCCGGCCCCGCCGGGACTGCCCGCCGCGGTCGGCCTTCGCCCGCCGATCGGAGCTCGCCGGCGGAAAGCCGTTCTTGTCGAACCGGTCCGTGGCGGCGAGTATCGTGGCACGCACCGCGTCGTCCCCGATCCCCGAACACGTCTCCGCGACCCTGCGCCGCAACGACAACGGCGGGAACGCCACCGGCACCTCGTCCAGCAGTCGTTCCGACGTCACCCGGCGCCGGCGTCCGTCCGTGCACTCCTCGCACCCGCCGATGTGCCGCGTCAACCGCCGCCGCAGCGGCTGCGGGAACGGCCCCTCCAGGGAGTCCACCAACGCCGACAGGTCCGGGCAGTGCGCCCGCCCCGTCCGCGCCAGGATCACCGCCGCCCCCGCGTTGTCGAGCTGCTCCTTCGCCCGCCCGAGCCGGTTGCCCGCCTGCCGCGAACTGAGCCCCAGCACCACCCCGATCTCCGCCGTGGTCAGCCCATGCCGCACCGCCAGCAGCAGCACCTCCCGCTCCCGCTGCCCGAGCTCCGCCAGCGCCTCCCGCACCACCCCCGTGAGCTCCGGGTCCAGCACATCATGATCATGCTCATGCGCCTGCCCCGCCGTGAACCCATGAGCAGGCGTCCGCCCCAGCCGCTCATACACATGGAACCGCGTCAACGCATACAACCAGGCCCGCAACCGGGACGTCTCCCGCAGAAGATCCGCCCGCCCGTGCGCCGTGACGATCGCCGCGTGCACCGCGTCCGCCGCCACGTCCGTGTCCTGCGCCAGCGAGTAGGCGAAATCAGTCAGCCGATCGGCGTAAGCGTCATACAACCCATCAGCCGCCCGCTCCTCAGCCCGCCGAGAAGCCTCCACCAACCTCTGGTCATCCGACCGCCCACCAACCGGCCATTCAGGCACGAATCTTTCCTCCCCGCAGTACGGACCCTGACAAACCGTCCATAAACAGCTCCGCGAGGACAAATCCTCCTCACGTCCGGCCCCACACCGCGTAGGACGTCTTATTCCCCACCCCGGTTGACCCCAGCTCGTCCAATAATCATTAGGTATGACCTGGTAAAACAGCGTTTGCTGGGATCAGTGAAACCAGTGTGATTCAGGAGTCGAACCCCCGTCACCCCACAAACCCCATCAGGCGACTGCGCCCCTCAGACCGCACCGACCACCGCGATCCTTAAGCTCCTAAGTGAAAGAAATGGTCGCCTGACGTCGAAGCCGCGGACCGGGGTGAGCGGGCCGATCCCGCCCACCCCGGGGGTGCCTGCTACCGGCTGAGTTGTCGTGGTCAGGAGCCGGGAGTCAAATGGTCACTCAGTGGCGGTGCGGTTGGTGGTGATCATCGGACGAGGTGCCGAGGTCGTCGTCGTGTCCGGCCTTGAGGCGTGACCACTGGGCGGTGGGGCGGCCGTCCAGGCGGAACTGGCCGCCTCTGGAGTCCCAGCGCTGGGGCCACCCCTCCGGTGAGTCCTCCCAGAACTCCTGCCGGCCGTGGACGGTCAGATCCAGCAGTCCGTACGACGGTGCCATCAGTTCGTTGCCGCGGCCGGTGGTCCAGTAGGTCTCGTAGACCTTGTCGTCGTCCCGGAGATAGGCGACCAGGATGCCGAAGTGGCGGTTCGCGACCAGCCGGTCCACGGACTCCTGCGGCACCGAGTACCAGGGGACCGTCCAGCCCATGAAGTCGCGGTAGCGCGAGCTCTCCTCGTACGGGCCCTCGCAGAAGGTCGCGTAGCTGACGTCCCGGGAGTGCAGGTAGGACAGCTCGTTGATGTGGGCCGTGGAGAAGGTGCATCCCTCGCACTGCTCCGCCGCGGGCTTGCCCGTGTGCCACATCTGGAAGTAGGCGATCAACTTGGACCGGCCGTCGAAGACGTCGATCAACGGCACCGGGCCGCCGGCTCCGGTCAGCGGGGTCCGCGGGTCCACTTCGACCATCGGCAGCCGGCGGCCCGGTTCGGCGGCCAGCGCGTCCCCGGCTCTGGTGTGGGCCTTCTCCTTGACCCGGAGCTCGTCGAGCTTCGCCTGCCAGGCCTGCCGATCGACGATCTGTGGAAGGGGGTGTCGAGGTACGGGCGTCTCTGTCATGTGATCTGTTTAGCCCGGCCGGAGAGTACGCACAAACTTTCGACTGACCACGGGGGTGGACGGGCCGGACCCCATCCACCCCAGGGGGTGTTACTGGCTGGGGCCGTTGCAGTTGGGGGCGCAGAGGCGGCGGGAGATGCCTTCCAGGAAGACCTTGCGGATCTCCAGGGCGTTGTTGGGGAAGAAGGCCTCGCCTTGGGTGGCCTTGGCCAGGTTCTGCATCTGTCGGCGGCCGGCGGCGTCGTTGGCGCCGAGGGCGATGATGATGACGCTGATGGGCTGGGTCTCGTCGAACTCGTCGCGGAGTTTGCGGAGGATCTCGGCGTTGGTGACGCCGCCTTCCGGGTCGTCGTTGCCCACGCCGTCGGTGAAGATCAAGATGGTGTTGATCTTGTCGGCTTCGTATTCGGCCTTCATCTTGTCGTAGGCGGCGGCCAGGGTGTCGTTGAGGCCGGTGTCGCCGGTTTCCTTGGCCCTGATGGTGGCGAGGGAGCGGGCGATGACCTCGCGGCGGGTGGTGCCGTTCAGGGGGCCGCCCACGGGGCCGATGGGCACGGCTTCGCGGTGGTCGACGCCCTTGCCGTTGAGGTTGGTGGAGAAGACCCAGGTGCCGATCTCGGTCTTGTCGGGGAAGAGCTTCAGGCCCTCGATGGCGGTCTGGGAGATCAGGCGCATGCGGTCACCGGGGGCGCCTACGGCGGGGAGTGCCATGGTGCCGGAGATGTCCAGGAGGGCGAGGATGCGGCCGCCGAGCTTGAGGCGGGACCAGGCCTGCGCGAGCTCGTTGACGGTCTCGGCGTCGGGGATCTTGAGGGCGCGCGGTGCCTTCGGGTTGAGGCCGTTGGCCTGGCTGATCGCGCCGCCGGGCTTGCCGTCGGGGGTGCGGAAGCCGTTGTCGCGGATGGTCTTGCGGGAGGCCGTGCTGGTCAGGGCGGTGGTGAACGCCTTGGCGGCGTCGCGGGTGGCCTGGTCCTTCGCGGTGATCAGCACGGGGTAGTCAAGGCTGATGGTGCCCTCGGCGGGGTACAGGCCGACCATCTGGCCCTCGTCGCTCTTGTTGTTGAACGCCCAGATGCTCTGCTCGGACGCGATGCCGATGGGGGCACGCGTCGACTGCTTGCCCATGGTGGCGAACATGTTCGCGGGGCTGGTGACCGCGCTCTCGGAGAGCTGGCGCAGCACGCCGACGAGCTGCTCGTCGCCCGCGCCGGACGCCTTGAGGATGCCGGCGCCGGCGAGCAGGGCGCTGAGGCCGGCGGCGTTCTGCGTGGGGTCGAGGGGCAGCACCCGGATGCGGCGGCCGAGGCCGTCGGGGGTGGCGGCGTTGGCGGCGGACATCAGGCCGCTCCAGCTCGGCTCGCCGAACGCGCTGCTCAGCTTCTCCACGACCGGCTTCGGCGCGGTGAGGATCACGGGGGAACGGGCGATGCTGCCGACGGCCGGCGCGGAGATGCCCGAGCCCTTGGGGGTGGAGCGCAGCTTGGCGACCCACAGGCTGGAGTCGGGGATCCACATGTCGGCGTCGAACCTGCCCGCCGTGGCGCCCGACCCGGCGATCGAGTTGGTGACGCCCGCCGGGTCGCTGTCCTTGACCGACACCGTGACGCAACTGCCGTTCACCGGGGTGGAGCTGTTGCTGAAGCTTGCGGCGATCTTGGTGATGGCCGGGGCGATGTCCGGTGAGGCGACCACCTGCAGGGCGACCTTGTTCTCCCCGCAGCCCTGGTCCCTGCTCATGATCACGTAAGCCGCCACGCCGAGCAGCACGGCGAGCGCCACGGCCCCCGCAAGGGGCACCAGCACCTTCCCCCGGCCAGCCCGGCGGCGGCTCGACGGCTCCTGATAGGGGTTGTAGCCGCCGTCAAGCTCGTCAGTGCGGTGACGTCCGCCCACGGTTGTGTCCTCTTAGGTGTCGATCTTTCCGGAATCCGGCCCGCTGTTCAGCGACCATATAGGGAGATCCGGGGTAATGCGTACGGAACCATAGCGGTACCCGATTTGTCAGCAAAACCGATCTTTTGGTGGGTTGATTACCCAGCGTGACCTCGCCGAGGACACCAAGGACGCCGTGGAGGGGGATAACGCGATACATCTTGAGCGTCGGCCCCAACGCGATGTATCGTAACCGCCATACCGAAGCCCCGGACGGGGTGAACGGGGGAGGCGCCCATGTCAACGGTTGTACGGCCACGGCCCGCGGGGCCGGTCGCGGTGGCCGCCGCGCGGGTGCCGGAGCGTGCAGCATGGGGGCGGGCGCGTGCCGACCTGCTGCTGATCGAGCTCGGCGGCCCCGAGTGCCTGGACGTGATCCGGCGGGTGCTGCGCGAGTGCGAGAGCGTGCGGGACGTGCTGATGTCCGGGCGGGTGTGCCGGGCGCTTGCCGACCCGGGGACCGGGCCGGGCGTCGCGGGAGACCTGCGGGCGCAGGGGCTGGAGCTGGCCGTGGTCATCCTTCAGTGGGGACAGGACTTACCGCGCCAAGCCCTGCCCCCCTCCCGCGCCGCCACCCCCGCGAGGATCAGCGCCACCGCAGGGTCGAGCCACCACCAGCCGAACGAGTTGGCCGCGAGCCCCGCGAGCACACCGCCCGCCAGCAGGGAGCACAACACGTTCTGGGTGCCCTCGCCCGTGGTCGCCGCCGAGCCGAGGCGCCTGCCGAGCCTGCGTTTGGCCACCCCGAGGAGCGGCATGCTGACCAGGCTGATCGTCGTCACCACGATGCCGAGCACGGTGGGCGCCGGGCGCTGACCCGCCCCGAGGTCGTACGCCACGTGCAGCACCAGGTAGGGCGCCAGCACCCAGAAGCTCACCGCGACAGCCTTGCGCGCCCGCTCCTCGGCCGCGTGCGAGTGCAGCCGGCGGCCGGTGAACCGCCAGATCACGATCAGGCTGGCCAGGGCCTCCACCAGCGCCGACCAGCCCCACCCGATCAGTGCCACCGAGTGCGCCTCCAGGCCGGCCGCCAGCCCGAGCACGCTCTCCGCCCCGAGCCACGCCAGGGTGCCGAAAGAGAGCGCCCGCGCCAGCCGCGCGTCCCGTAGGTATGAATCTCCCGGATGTGTGGCTCTGTGAGGAGAGTGCGTGATTGCTGGGGGAGTGGTGGGATCTGGCACGATGACTTCCTGATCGGTCGGGGATCGTGTGATGACTTCGAGTAGCGTACCCGGCACTCAGGGTGACGGCCGGTCGCTCGCCGGGGCCTGTGGACGAGGCGCAAGGAGGGCCGGTGCCGTTTACGCCCGCACATGTGGCGGTGGTGATACCGCTGGTGCGGTGGGCGCGGGTGCGCAAAGTGCTCGACCCGTGGGCGCTGACCGTGGGGGCGATGGTCCCCGACCTGCCCCTGTTCCTGCCGTACCTGCAGGACTACTCGCGGTGGCACAGTCCCGCCGGGGTGGTCACCGACGACGTGGCGGCGGTCGTGGTGCTGCTGGCCCTGTTCCAGTACGTGGCCCGCGCCCCCCTCACGGCCCTGCTGCCGCCGCCGCTCGCCGGACGGGTCGCGGCGTTGCCGGGGCCCGCGTGGCGCCGGTTCCACGCCGTCGTGCTCGGGGCCGTCGCCGGGGCGGCGACCCACGTCCTGTGGGACTCGTTCACGCACGACTGGGGTGCGGAGTTCTGGGGCTGGGCGTGGTTGTCGGAGCCGCTGGCGCCGGGCCTGCCCGGGTTCCGGCTGGCCCAGTACGTCTCCTCGGTGCTCGGCCTGGCGGTGACCGGCCTGTGGATCGCCCTGGCCCTGCGCGCCGGCGCGCCGCAGCCGCCGCCGGACCACCTGGCCCTCCCGCCCGCGGTGCGCTGGGGCGTACTCGGCGGCGCCGTCGTGGCCGCCTGTGGTGCCGCCGCGGTGTGGAGGCTGGTCGACCCGCCCAACCCCGTCTTCGGCTGGGCCGGGGTCGTCACCAAGACCGGCGTCGGCGTCGTCGTCGGCTGGTGCGCCGTGATCACCCTGTACGCCGTGACCTGGTGGTGCGGCCGCGCCATACGCTTGTCCCGTGCCTGACCTCGTGCCCGTGGAGGACCCCGCCGACCCCCGGCTCCGCGACTACCTCCACCTGCGGGAGGTGGAGCTGCGCAAGAGCCTGGAGGCCGAGCACGGCCTGTTCGTGGCCGAGGGCGAGAAGGTCATCCGCCGCGCGGTGGGGGCGGGCTACCCCATCAGGTCGGTCCTGACCACTCCGCGCTGGTTGCCCGGCCTCGCCGACGTGGTGGGGGACGCGCGTGTCTATCTGGTCTCTCCCGAGGTGATGGAGGGCATCGCCGGGTTCTCCGTGCACAGAGGCGCCCTGGCGTCCATGGCCAGGCGCGCGCTTCCGGACGTACGGACGCTGCTGGACGAGGGACCCCGCCGGGTGGTCGTGCTGGAGGACCTGGTGGACCACGGCAACGTCGGCGCGGTGTTCCGCTGCGCGGCCGCGCTCGGGGTGGACGCGGTCGTGTTGTCGCCGCGCTGCGCCGACCCCCTGTACCGGCGCTCCATCAAGGTGTCCATGGGGGCGGTGTTCGCCGTCCCGTACGCCCGCATGACCGATTGGCATCACGGCCTCGGCGAGCTGCGCGCCACGGGGTTCCAGACCCTGGCCCTGACCCCGGACCAGACCGCCGCCCCCCTCGACGAGGTCGCCATGGGGGAGCGGGTCGCGCTGCTGCTCGGGTCGGAGGGCGACGGCCTGTCCTCCCGCTGGTTGCGCGCCGCCGACCAGGCGGTCTGCATCCCCATGAGCCCGCGGGCGATGGACCTCGGCGTCGACTCGCTGAACGTGGTCGCCGCCGCGGCCATCGCCTGTCACGGGCTGGTGGGTCAGGTCGGGGAAAGGCGGGACAGCAGGTAGCCGGGCCAGCTTCCGTGGGCGCTGATGTCCAGGGCGCCGGTGGTGGCGTAGGCCTCGCAGAGGAAACCGTGGACGGCGCTGCCGCCGTCGAGTTCCACGGTGCCGAGGCCGAGCGGTGGGGCGATCATGGTGAGGAGCGTGCCGACGGCGGGGGCGGGGAGCTCGTACAGCTCCACCTCGACCGGCACCCCGCCGGACGCCGCCCGCACCAGGCCGGCGCGTGGCACCGGGCCGCCGTCCAGGGCGTAGAGGCGGTAGAGCGGCGCGGTCAGCGCGGTGCCGAGCGGGGTGGCTCCGAGCGCGACCAGCTCCCCGTTGAGCGGCTGCCCCGACCGGTGCGCCCCCACCACGGCCAGCACGGTGGACGGGGTGTCCCCCGCGGCACCGGTGGCGACGGTGGCCGGGGTGTCCCCGGCGACACGGGTGGCGACGGTGTCCCCGGTGACGCGGGTGGGGACGGTGGACGGGGTGTCCCGGGCGGAGGCGGTGGGCGAGGTGGATCCGTTGGTGGCGGGCGGCGGGGTGGGCTCGGGGAAGGCGGGGGACGTGACGGAGCGGGAGACAGGGGACGGATAGCTCGCGCCCACCGCCGCCAGCAGTGTGTCCGAGCCCGCCGGGCCGAGCAGCGTGATCCCGTGGGGGCGCCCGGTGGACGTCATGCCGGCCGGGACGGCGAGCCCCGCGAGGTCCAGCAGGTTGGTGAACGTCGTGTAGTGGCCGAGCACGGTGTTGAGCGCGATCGGGTCCGCCAGCATCTCCTCGATCGTGAACGTCGTCGGCACGGTCGGCACCGCCAGCACGTCCATCGAGGCCCATTCCCGCAGGCTGCGGGCCCGGAGTTCGGCCAGCCGGTAGATCCCCTCGAAGGCGTCCACCGCGCTGAGCGACCGCCCGCCGTCGAGGATCCGCGACGTCACCGGGTGCACCATGTCGGGGTGCCGCGCGGCGAACTCGCCTACGGCGGCCAGCCGTTCGGCCACCCACGGTCCCTCGTACAGCAGCCGCCCGGCCGCGAGGAACGGGTCCAGGTCGATCGGCACCAGCCGGTGCCCGAGCCGGGAGAGGGCCGCCGTGGCCTCCTCGAAGGCCGCCCCGGCCGTGTCGTCGCCGAAGAACTCCGGCTTGCGCGGCACCCCCACCCGCAACGGGCCGGTGGACGGCGGCACGGCGGGCGGCACGGGGAACGGCCGGGACCACGGGTCGCCCGGCTCGGTCCCGGCGATGACCGACAACACCGCGAGCCCGTCCGCGACGGACGTGGCGAACACGCTCGGGCAGTCCAGCGACGCGCACGCCGGGACCATGCCGAGCGTGCTCACCAGGCCCCGGCTGGGTTTCACCCCCACGGTGCCGGTGAGCGCGGCCGGCACCCGTCCGGACCCGGCGGTGTCGGTGCCGATGGCGAACGACACCAGCCCGGCGGCCACCGCCACCGCCGAGCCGGAGCTGGAACCGCCGGAGATCAGCCCGGGCACCAGCGGCGACTCGCACGCCCCGTACGGGCTGCGGGTGCCCGACAGGCCCGTGGCGAACTGGTCGAGGTTCGTCTTGCCGATGAGCAGCGCCCCGGCCGCGAGCAGCCGTTCCACCAGCGGGGCGTCGCGGTCGGCGATGTACGCGTAGCCGGGGCACGCCGCCGTGGTCGGCATGCCCGCGACGTCCACGTTGTCCTTCACCGCGAACGGAATCCCGTGCAGCGGCCCCCGGCCGTCCCGCTCGGCGGCCAGCACCGCCGCGTCGGCGAGCACGTCGCCGGACGGCCGCAGGGTGATCCACACGTGGTCGTCACCCCGCGCCGCGACGCGCCGCAGCACCTCCTCGGCGACGTCCACGGGGTCGGCCGTCCCGGTCCGGTAACGATGGGCGAGGGTCGCGAGGTCGAGGGCGCCGTCCATGCGGTTCCTTCCTGGGACTGTTCTCGGCACGAGCCCGAAATCTCCTGGTTGGTGCTATGGAGCATCCAGTTCGGTGCGTGAGTCGAGAGCGAGGGTCATGACGCCGCCGGGAGGTCGGCGGTGGCGGGGGCCGGGGGTGCCGGTTCCTCCCGGGCGGCGTCGGTCGTGCCGGGCCCGTCGTCGCCGGACCTGGGGATGAAGGGGAACAGCAGCAGGATCACTCCGGCGAAGAGATACCCGAGCGCGATCTGTGGATTGGCGCCCCATTCGACCTTCTCGCCGTGGATCAGGCCGATGAACGCCAGCGCCGCGCCCGCCACGGCGTACCCGGCGGCCCACAGGAACGACCGGTCGATGATGAACGCCGTGATCGAGCCGAGGATGAGCCCGCCCAGCACCGCGCCGCCGCCGAGCAGCATCGTGCCCTCGTACACCGTGCCGCTCGCCGCGATCGTGCCGAACCCGACCTCCCGGGCGCTGGTGCCCGCCGCCGCGAGGGCGTTGTCCATGTACCCCTGCGCCCACGCCGCGATGTTCGGGATGATCGCCATGACCACCGCCACCGCGTGCGCCTTGGGCACGGCCTGGAACGCCTGCGCGCCGATCAGCAGGCCGATGTACAGCAGGATCGGCACGATCGCCGGGGTGGGCAGCAGTGCGCCGAGCAGCGCGAACATGCCGAGGAAGCAGAAGAGGGCGATGACGACGCCGCTGGCCATCGAGTAGCTGCCCCGGCCGCCCGCGGCCTTCCACCCGGGGTGGCCGATGTACACCGCCGGCGGGAACGGCGAGCCCAGCATGGAGCCGACCACCGCGCCGGTGCCGTCGGCGAGCAGCACCGACCGCAGGTTGTACGCGTCGCCCGCCGCGGCGGCGCTCTCGACGTTGCTCATGCCCTCGGTGAAGTTGTAGATGCCGAGCGGGATGGCGGTGGCGAGCAGCGGCGACACCTCGCGCAGGCCGTCGATCAGCAGGTCGAGGTTGAGCGACGGCACGCTGATCGCGATGTTCTGCGCGGCGGCCCCCACGTCGGCGGGGTTCATGTAGCCGCCGATCCACGCGATGGCGGTGCCGACGAGCAGCGCGGCGAGGCCCACCGGGATGTTGCCCGGCAGCTTCAGGTCGGTGAAGAACCCGACGAGGATGATGACCAGGACCGGCAGCGCGATCCAGGCCGCCTCCCACATCTGCGCGGCGGGCCGCATCGAGATGAACGCGATGGAGATGCCGGCCAGGGTGCCGAGCATCGCGGCCCGCGGCGTGAAGCGGCGGATGTACGGCCCGACGAACGCGCCGATCAGCACGATGACGCCGATGATGAAGCACCACGCGAGGCCCGCCGCCCACGCCTGCACCGGGTTCTTGGTGGCGAGGTACGTCGGCAGCATGATGACGAACACCACGATGAACATGTGCGGCACGCTCGGGCCGTACGGCATCGCGCAGACGTCGGTGCGCCCCTCGCGGCGGGCGAGCCGCCGGGCGAGGTAGCTGTAGTACACGTTGCCGATGAGCAACTGGATGCCCATGGCGGGCAGGATCACGCCGAACACGTCGGAGCCCGGCAGGTGCACGACCCCGAGGCACAGGCCGCTCAGCACCAGCACGTTCACCATGACGTTGAAGCCGAGCCCGAAGAAGGCGTTGGTGTCCCCGGAGACCCACCAGGGGAGTCTGGTCTGGCCGGGGCCGGTTGTGGTGGTCATCGGTTCAGCTCCGGGTCTCTAGGGCCTTGATGTAGTGGGCGGCGGGGGCGACCCAGCCGAAGATGCCGCCCTGCGCGGCGATCATTTCGAGGCCGTACCGCTGGAACTCCGCGAAGTACGAGCCCACGCAGTCCGAGAGCACCAGGCACTCGTAGCCCCGGTCGTTGGCCTCGCGGACGGTGGTGTGCACGCAGACCTCGGTCGTGACGCCGGTGACGATGAGGCTGCGGATGCCGGCGTCCTTGAGCATCTCGTCCAGGCCGGTGGCGTAGAACGAGCCCTTGCCGGGTTTGTCGATGACCGTCTCCCCGGCCATGGGGGCGAGCTCGTCGATGATGTCGTGCCCGTACTCCCCCCTGATCAGGATGCGGCCCTTCGGCCCCGGGTCGCCGATGCGCAGGGACGGCGTGCCGCGGTTGAGCTTGGCCGGCGGGCAGTCGGAAAGGTCGGGCCGGTGGCCCTCGCGCGTGTGGATCACAGTGACGCCGGCCGCGCGGGTGGCGGCCAGTGCCTCGCGCAGCGGCGGGATGACCCGCCGCAGCATGGTGACGTCGTTGCCGAGGGTCTCCCCGAATCCCCCCGGCTCGACGAAGTCGCGTTGCATGTCGATGACCAGCAGTGCCGTGTGTCCGGGGTCGAATCCGTAGGCGTACGGTTCAGCCTCGACGAGAAGCGGATGGGACATGGTGTCTCCGTTCTCCTCAGATCCTCCAATCGTCGATTGTCGACAAAATTGTGTCCGGCACCGGTCCGTCCGGTTACGGCTCTGTTAGCGAAGACGGTGGGACGGGGCCGGGTCAGCCGATGTACGTCCGCGCGCCGTGCCGGGCGAGACCCTCCACGGCGCGGGCCGGGTCGCCCGAGGCGATGGCCTCGAACAGCCGCCTGTGCCGCTCCACGCCCTCCGACGGCGCCCGCGCCTCGGCCTCGCGCCGCAGGTTGGCGGCCATGTAGAGCTGCAGCTTGAGGATCACCGGCTCGTACACCAGCAGCAACTGCCGGTGCCCGGCCAGCGCGACCAGCGCCACGTGGTAGCGCCGGTGCGCCTCGTTCTCCGAGTACGGGTCGTCCTGCTCGACCGCCGCGGCCATGTCGTCCAGCGCCTTGGCGAGGTCGCGCAGGTCGGTGACGCCGGGCAGCGCCCTCTCCACCGCGTACCGCTCCAGCACGTCGCGCAGGCCGAACAGCTCGTCCACGTCGTCGCGGGACAACTCCGCGACCCGCACGCCCCGGCGCGGCGAATGCTCCACCAGGCCCTGCTGGCCGAGCAGGCGCAGCGCCTCACGCAGCGGGGCCCGGCTCGTGCCGAAACGCTGGGTGAGCTGCTCCTCGATCAGCCGCTCGCCGGGGGCCAGGGTCCCGCTGAGGATCTCGTGACGGATCTGCAGCATCGAGAGCTCAACAAGGCTGTGGGGACGCAGCACCCCCTCCGGTTCCACCCGCGCACCTCCTAGGGACGTCGCCACAACTGTCGCAGAGCCCGGGCGGCCGTCCGGTTCCGGCCTGGTCCCACCTCCATTTTGTGTGACGGCGGGCTCAGGTGGCCGCCGCGGTGTCCAGCAGCCGCCGCGCGGTACGGAAACGGGCCTTGTCACTGGTGTCGCCGAGCAGCACGCCGATCAGTACGTGCCCGTCCCGCTCGGCGGCGAACATCAGGCAGTGCCCGGCGGCCCTGGTGTAGCCGGTCTTCACGCCGAACGCCTCGCCCGGCACCAGCTCGTTGGTGTTGCGCCACACGTGCGCCCGGTGCGCCTTCGTCCTGGCCACCACGTGCCGCGCCGTGTCGGCGATCTGGGCGATGACGGGGTCGCGCAGCGCCGCCTGGGCCAGGAGCACCTGGTCGCGGGCGGTGGAGCGGTCGCCGCCGGTCTGCGGCAGGCCGTCGGCGTTGGTGTACCAGGTGTCCTTCATGCCGAGGGAACGGGCGGCGGCGTTCATGCGGGCCACGAAACGCTTCACGCCGGGGCCGTAGCGGCGGGCGAGGGCCTGGGAGGCGTCCGCGCCGGACGGCAGCATCATGCCGTACAGCAGGTCCCGCACGGTCAGCCGCTCCCCGGCGCGCAGCCCGGCCCGGGTGGCGCCCCCGGCGACGGCGTGCCGCACGTCGGACGCCGAGACGGTCACCACGTCGGACAGCGGCGCCACCTTGCGCACGACGTAGGCCGTCATGACCTTGGCGAGGCTCGCCACCGGCACCCTGCGGGTCTCCCGTCTGGCGAAGCGGACCGTGCCCTCGGTCGCGTCGATCAGGTACACCTCCGTGGCGGTGACCTTGGGGGCGCTCTCGGCGTGGGCGGGGGAGAGGAGGCCGGCGGCGGCCGTCACCGCCGCCAGCACAGCGGTGATCACCATGCGCATCAGGTCATGATCCCACGTTCCGGGCCCTCACCTGGAATTCCGGTGGAAACGGCGCCGCCACGGACTGCAAGCGGACGGCAAGCGGGGAGCAACTGCGCGGGCGTACACCTGAGGTGACACAAAGGGGAGGGATCATGGATGCGCGAGGCGGTCTGGTACCGGCACTCTGGAGCGGTACGTCCACCGCGGTCAAGTTGTTGATAGCCAGCCTCGCCTTCGCCGGCGCGTACACCGGGGTGGGGGCCACCCGCGACGCCGCCACGCCCCCCGCCGCCGCCGCGCCGACGCAGCGCACCACCGTGGTGCTGTCGGCGCAGGCCATGCCGGCGGAGGAGGCCCGCGTGCCCGTGCCCGGCGTCATCAGCGTGGCCGCCGCCGAGGGCACCGGATGCGCCCGCACCTACCACGCGCAGAGCGTCATCGAGCCGGACGGCACCGGCGCCGCCGTCCTGTACGACTGGCGGCTGTGGCGCTGGAGCACCGGCACCCGCGAGTGGCTCCCGTACACCTCCTCCGCCCCCGCCGGCTTCGTGGGCCCGGGCCGCGCCGTCGCCTGGCACCCGCGCATCGTGGACAACCCGGGCCTGTACCGGGTGGAACTGGCGGTGGACGGCGAGGCCGTGGTCAGCGAGAAGTTCCGCGTGACCTGCTGAGCGGCACCCCCTGAGCAGAGGCGCCCCGGGTGGCAGGGACCCCGGGGCGCCTCTTCACGTCGTCAGGACAGAGTCCCCTGGCGCGTCGTCAGGACAGGGTCCCCTGGCGCGTCGTCAGGACAGGGTCCCCTCGTCGTCAGGACGGTGTCCCCGCGGCGTCTCGTCAGGACGGGTGCCCGTGGCGCGTCGTCAGGACGGGGTGCCCGTGGCGCGTCGTCAGGACGGGGTGCCCGTGGCGCGTCGTCAGGACGGGGTGCCCGCGGCGCCGCTGAGCGACTTGCGGGCCGCCGTCACCCAGCGGGACACGCCGACCCGTTCGGCCACCGCGAGCGCCTTCTCGTAGTGGGCGCGGCCCTCGTCGGGCTGGCCGAGCCACACCGCGAGGTCGCCGAGGGTCTGCGCCACCGGCCACAACGCCACCACACCGGTGCCGGCGCCCGCGATGCGGTCGGAGAACGGGCCGAGCGTGGCGTAGGCGTCCTGCATGCGGTCCCGGTCGTCCAGCAACATCCCCGCAAGCGCCCGCCACATCATGGCGAGCTCGTACAGGAAGTCGGGGCGCACGGCGGTGCGGGTGGCCGCGACCGCGCGGGCGTCCTTGAGGTGACCGGCCGAGGCGAGGGCGACCGCGTAGGCGTCCAGCGTCCACTTGGCGCCGCGGCGGTGCGCCTCCTCCAGCGGCTCCACCATGTCGGCCGCCTTGCCCTCCACCAGGCGCAGGCAGAACGTCGTGATCAGCGGCAGGTCCTGGCGGCCCTCCAGCATGCCGGCCCGCGCGGTGAGCCGCGCGGCGTTGCGGTACGCCCGTTCCGCCCCCGCGAAGTCGCCGGCGATCATCAGCCGCTGGCCCGCGTACCAGGCCCCCACCGCGGACGGCGCGGGCAGGTCGTACCGCCTCGCCAGCCGCTCGGCGGCGTTGATCTGCGCGTCCGCCTCGGCGAAGTCGCCGCGGGCCGCCGCGCACTCCATGAGCACCAGGTGCGCCAGGGCCTGCACCGCGATCTGCCCGGACGCCTGCCCGACCTCCAGCAGCTCGCGGCCGATGGCCTCGCGTTCGTCCACCACCGTGATGACGTACGACTGCCGCAGCCGGCCGCTCAGCGCGACCGCGAGCAGCGCCGGGTCGCCGCTGCGCCTGGCCAGCTCCTCGGCCTCCAGCGACGCCTCGTAGCCGCGGCCGGTGGCCGAGCCCTCCAGTTCCAGGGCCAGGGTGGCGAGCAGGCTGGCCCGCAGCGACTGCTCGCTCGGCGGCAGCTCGATGAGCGCCCGCTCGGTGACGTCCACGATCTCCCAGGCGGTGCGGGTGAGGTCGCGGGCGATGCCCTTGTGCGGCACCGCGACCGAGGCGGCGATGCGCGCGGTCAGCTCCAGGTCGCCGAGCGGCAGCGCCGAGTCCATGGCCTCGCGGCGGCGGGCTCGGGCGGCCGTCATGTCGCCGCACAGGGCCAGGGCCTTGATGAGGCGCAGTTGCAGCAGCAGCCGCTCCTTGGGGGCGCGGGCCTCGGGGTGGGCCCGGTCGAACGCCGCGATGGCCCGCTCCCACAGCGTGGCGGCCTCGCGGTGCGCGTACCGCCGTTCTGCCTGCTCGGCGGCGAGACCCGCGTAGTGGACGGCCTTGGCGGCGGTCTCGGCGGTGCCCGCGGCGTCGTAGTGGTGGGCGAGGGCCGCGACGTCCGAGGGGGACATGTCCTCGATCACGTACGCGACGGCCGCGTGCAGGCGCGAGCGGCGCAGCCGGGACGCGTCGGAGTACAGAGTGTCGCGCACCAGGTCGTGGTCGAAGCGCAGCCTGCCGGGCCCCGGCTCGGTGACCAGCCCGGCGAGCAGCGCGGCCTCCACGGCGTCCACCACGGCGTCCTCGTCGCCCGACACGTCCACCAGCACGTCGATGTCCACGTCCCTGCCGATCACCGCGGCCTGCAGCAGGATCTGCTGGGCCGTGGACGGCAGGCGGGCGATGCGGCGGCGCAGCACGTCGCGCACGCCCGAGGGGACCTCGGACATCACCTCGGCGGCGGTGGCCCGGCCGGTGCCCGTCTCGGAGTCCAGCAGGCGCACGGTCTCGCGGACGAAGAACGGGTTGCCGCCGGTCCGTTCGATGATCGTGCCGACGGCGTCCTCGTCCACCTCGCGCACGCAGGTGGCCCGCACCAGCTCGGCCACCGCCTCCTCGCTCAGCCCTTCCAGCTCCACCCGCACCGGGCCGAGGCGGGCGAGGGCGGCGAGCACGTCGGACTGCCGGTCGTTCAGCTCGCCGTCCCGGCAGGTCACCACCAGGAGCACGCGGCTCGTGGCGAGCAGGCTCGGCAGGGCGCGCAGCAGCGCGAGGGTCTGGTCGTCCGCCCAGTGCAGGTCCTCAAGCACGACCAGCACGGGGGCGTCCCTGGCGATGCCCGCGATGTAGCCGCCGACGGCCCGGTGCAGGCGGAACCCGCCGGACGCCTGGTCGTCCTCGTCCACCGGGGCGGCGTCGTCAAGCAGGGGCGCCAGCAGCGCCCCGTACTCACCGGT
This sequence comes from Sphaerisporangium sp. B11E5, assembly GCF_039871875.1. Lineage (NCBI taxonomy): Bacteria > Bacillati > Actinomycetota > Actinomycetes > Streptosporangiales > Streptosporangiaceae > Sphaerisporangium > Sphaerisporangium sp. B11E5. Next base: position 55,228 of record NZ_JBDPMD010000041.1, read on the forward strand.
GCCGCGCACCGCGGCGAGCGTGCGCAGCACCTCGACCCAGGCCCAGCCCGGCGGGGTGGCACTGCTGTCAGGACAGCCGCCCGCCGTGGTGATCCAGCCCTGCCCGGCGAGGGACTCGGCGAGCCTGCGGATCAGCGTGGTCTTGCCCGCGCCGGGATCCCCCGCCACCACGGCCGCGGTGAACCGCCCGGCCCTGGCGTGCGGCGCGGCCCCGGTCAGCCGGTCCAGCTCGGCGTCCCTGCCGACGAACGGCTCCGGCGCCAACGGCGGCATGTCCGGCTGCTCCGGCCGGGGCGGCCACGTCCCGGGGATCTCCGCCGCCCTGGGCCGCGGGTGCGGCGCCAGCTCCAGCCCCGGGTCCTGCGACAGGATGTCGGACTCCATCTTGCGGAGCGCCGGCCCCGGGTCGATCCCCAGCTCGTCCGCCAGCGTCGTCCGGGCCCGCCGCAGCGCCGCCAGCGCGTCCCCCTGCCGCCCGCACCGGTACAGCCCGAGGGACAGCAACCGCCACCCCTCCTCCCGCAGCGGATTCTCCCCCGTCAACGCCTCAAGGTCAGGCACCGTCTCCGCATGCAACCCGAGCCGCAACCCCGCGTCCGCGTGCCGCTCCCGCGCCACCAGCCGCAACTCCGCCAGCCTGCTGACCTCGGCCTCCGCCCACTGCTGCTCGGCGAAGTCCGCGTACGGCGTGCCGCTCCACAACCCGAGCGCCGTCTCCAGCGCCCCACGAGCCGACTCAGGATCGTCGTTGTCGAGGAACTTCCCCGCCGACCGCACCATCGCCTCGAACCTGAGCGCGTCCACCTGCTCAGGCGCCGTCCGAAGCGCGTACCCCGAGGCGACCGTCACCAGCAGCCGATTGGGCCCCCCACGTGGCCGCCCCGGCTCCAGCACCCGCCGAAGCCGTGAGATGTACACCTGAAGCCCCGACTGGGCACCCTTCGCCCCCTCGTCGGCCCACAGGTCGAACAGCAGGGTGTCCACCGGGACGACCTGCCCCCGCGCCACCAGTAATCGCGCGAGCACCGCACGCTGCCGGAGCCCACCGAGATCAACCTCGTCATCGCCGTCGTACGCCTCGACCGGCCCCAAAACCCGGAACGTCACCATCTCAGCCGCCACGCTATGCGGCCCCGTCGAGCACGCACAAGCCAATGGCCGAGGTCCCTATCGTTCCCGACCCGACGGTCGCAGAGCCCCGACCCACCCAACCCCACGAGGTTACCGCCACCGATCTCCCCTCGCCCCTTCCACCGCCGGGCACCCTCACGTTTTCCGGCCGCCACCTTTCCCGCTATAACGACGCTGTATGCATCCTGTCAGTAATCGCATGGCTATGTACCGTATCGAAGATCGGCGTTAGAGTCCCGGGCAGGAGCCGGTCGGCGAGCCGCAGAAGGCGTACCGGACCTCGGCCGCGCGGGGGCGGCGGCACCGGGGTCCCGGGGTGGACGCACGACCGGACGTCGAAGGCGAGGTCCCAGGGGGAACGGTGACACCTGACGTGTCGGACGGTCTGCTGCTGGCGCGCCCCGGGGCGCGGGTGCTGCTGGTGGGCTCGGGCCGGTACCGCGACGGCTCCCGCCTGCCCGAGGTGGCGGCCGTACCGCGCACCGTCGCCGACCTGAGCCGCTGCCTGGTCGACCGCACCGGCCTCGACCCGTCGCACCTCACCGTGCTCGAAGACCCGGCGGACCCCCAGGAGTTCGGTGCGGCCCTGGTGGAGGCCGCCACTCAGGCCACCGACGTCCTCGTCCTGTACTACGTCGGCCACGGCCTGCTCAGCCCACGCGGCGAGTTGCACCTGGCCACCCACGCCACCCGCGACCTGACCACCGGCATCCCGAGCCACCAGGCCCTGCCGTACAAGACCGTCGACGAGGTCCTGGCGACGTGCCGGGCCGCGACCGTGCTGGTCGTCCTGGACTGCTGTTTCTCCGGACGGGCCCAGGCGGCATGGCGGGCCGGCCTTGAGGAGGTGTTCGCCACCGTACGGCCCGGCTGCCACGTCCTTGCCGCCGCCGGCCCCAGCGAAGCCGCGTGGGCCCCGGAGGGACAACCGCACACCGCGATGTCCGGCGCGCTGATCCACCTCCTGACCGGCGGCGACCCCACCGCCGGCCCCCGGCTCACCATCGACGACCTCCACAGAGCCGTGTCACGCGACCTCACCGACCGCGGCCTGCCCGCCCCCCACCGCAAGGTCAGCGAGTCCGGCGTCCGGCGTCCGTTCGCCGTCAACATCGCCACCGGCGACGCGGAGGGCGACGACACCGGCCAGGTCAGCCCGTACCGTGGCCTGGCCGCCTTCGGCCCGCAGGACGCCGAGTTCTTCTTCGGCCGCACCCGCCTGACACAGACCCTGGTCGACCGGGTGGCCGAGCAACTCTCCCACGCCGGACCACTGATGGTCGTCGGCCCCTCCGGCGCCGGCAAGTCCTCCCTGCTGCGCGCCGGCCTGATGGCCGCTCTCGAACGGACCCCCGCCACGCACGTACTGCTGTTCACCCCCGGCCGCGACCCCGTGGACGCGCTGACCACCCGCCTGACGGCTCTCGGCGACCCCCTCCCCGCCTGCCTGGAGGATCCCCCCGGCGCCGCCCCCTGGACACCCGCCGGGCCGGGGCAGCGCGTCGTCATCGCCGACCAGTTCGAGGAGGTCTTCACCCTGTGCCAGGACGAAGGCCGCCGCCGCCTCTTCGTCGCCGCGTTGCAGGAGATGTGCGCGAACGCCGTGGTCGTCCTCGCGCTGCGCGCCGACTTCTTCGGCCGCTGCATGTCCCACCCCGAACTGGCCGCCGCCCTCGACCACCCCCTCCTCGTCACCCCCATGACCACCGCCCAGCTCAGGGAAGCCATCGAAGGCCCGGCGCGCCTGGCCGGGCTGACCCTCCAGCCCGGTCTCGTCGACCTGCTCATGGAGGAGATCCGCGCCGACATGGCCGCCGCCGGACACGGCGGCGAGATCCTGCCCCTCCTCTCCCACGCCCTGCTCGCCACCTGGCGCCGCCGCGAAGGCACCACCCTCACCACCGCCGGCTACCTCGCCACCGGCGGCGTCACCCAAGCCCTGGCCCGCAGCGCCGAGACCACCCTGGAGTCACTCGACCTGCTCGGCCGTCGCGCCGCCCGCCAGATGCTCCCCCGCCTGGTCCAACTCGGTGAAGGCGCCGACGACACCCGCGTCCGCCTCCCCCGCACCGAACTCCTCTCCTCGGCGAACCACCCGCCCGACGCCTCGTCGAACAGCGAGCAGGCCCTCGCATGGCAGGTCCTGGACCGTTTCGTAGCCGCCCGCCTGATCACCGTCGACGCCGACACCATCCAGCTCAGCCACGAAGCCCTCATCCGCGCCTGGCCCCGATTACGCGACTGGATCGCCGCCGACCGCGCCACCCTCCTCACCCGCCAACGCCTGGACCAACAGGCCCGCGACTGGGCCACCCACGACCACGACCCCTCCTACCTCTACACCGGCACCCTCCTGGCCACGGCCGAACAGGCTTACACCCGCTGGAAGTCCGACCCGGCCAAGTTCCCACCCCTGTCCGAACTCTCCGAACGTTTCCTTCGCGCCGGCACGGAGGCCAAGGACAGGGCCCGACACACCCGGCGTCTCGGTGTCGCTGCCGTGGCCACGTCCCTCACCCTGGTGATGATCACCGCGATCGCCATCGCGATCAACGCCGTCGGCACCGCCCGTACCGCCGAACAACAGCGCCTGGCGCAACTGTCCCAGCAGGTGGCCGCTCGGAGCGACGATCTGGTTGGCATCGATCCGGTCCTGTCTCGCCAACTCGCTGTGGCCGCGTTCAACTTGTCGCGGACACCTGAGGCGAGATTCAGTCTCGTGAACACTTGGGCCAACCCCAACCTGCTAACGCTGAGCGGGCATGGCGCTCCGGTGCTGGCGGTGGCGGTCGGCCAGGTGGAGGGCAGGTCGGTCATCGTTTCCGGCAGCGGTGACGCCACGGTGCGGGTGTGGGATGCCGGGACTGGTAAACCGGTGCGTACGCTCAGCGGACACGATGGTGGTGTGTTTGCGGTGGCGGTGGGGCAGGTGGAGGGCAGGCCCGTTATGGTCTCCGGCAGCGGTGACGCCACGGTGCGGGTGTGGGATGCCGAGACTGGTAAACCGGTGCGTACGCTGAGGGGGCACGGTGCCGGTGTGTCTGCGGTGGCGGTGGGGCAGGTGGAGGGCAGGCCGGTCATTGTCTCCGGCAGTTACGACACCACGGTGCGGGTGTGGGATGCCGGGACTGGTAAACCGGTGCGTACGCTCAGCGGACACGTCGATTCGGTGCTCGCGGTGGCGGTCGGCCAGGTGGAGGGCAGGTCGGTCATCGTTTCAGGCAGCGGTGACGCCACGGTGCGGGTGTGGGATGCCGGGACTGGTAAACCGGTGCGTACGCTCAGCGGACACGATGGTGGTGTGTTCGCGGTGGCGGTGGGGCAGGTGGAGGGCAGGCCCGTTATGGTCTCCGGCAGTGACGACGCCACGGTGCGGGTGTGGGATGCCGGGACTGGTAAACCGGTGCGTACGCTCAGCGGACACGTCGATTCGGTGCTCGCGGTGGCGGTCGGCCAGGTGGAGGGCAGGCCGGTCGTCATTTCCGGCAGCGGTGACGGTACGGTGCGGGTGTGGGATGCCGGGGGTGGTAAGCCGGTGCGTACGTTGAGCGGGCACGGCGGTGGTGTGTCTGCGGTGGCGGTGGGGCAGGTGGGGGATAGGCCAGTCATCGTTGCCGGCAGTGACGACAAGAAGGTGCGGGTGTGGGATGCGTTGACTGGTAAGTCGGTGCGTACGTTGAGCGGACACGGGGATGTGGTGTCTGCGGTGGCGGTAGGGCAGGTGGGTGGTAGGCCGGTCATTGTCTCCGGCAGTGACGACAGCACGGTGCGGGTGTGGGATGCGTTGACTGGTAAGTCGGTGCGTACGTTGAGCGGACACGGGGATGTGGTGTCTGCGGTGGCGGTAGGGCAGGTGGGTGGTAGGCCGGTCATCGTTTCCGGCAGTGACGACAGGACGGTGCGGGTGTGGGATCTGACGCCTCCTAGTGATCTCGAACTTCTTAGGGGCGTCTGCGCACGCGTCTCGGTTCCTTTCACGCAGGAACAGTGGGAGCAGTACGTCGGGATAGGGGAATCTATCCAGCCGGTTTGCCCCTGACGCAGGCGCCTGGCTTTCGCGATAGATGTGGGTTGTGTCGCGAGCCGGGTCAGTCGTGGGTGGCCGGATGGGCCGCCATGGGTTCACGGGCGGGGGATCGGCGTTTCAAGAGGGTCCAGGCGCCGAGGGCCAGGCCGCCCCAGGGGATTTCGATGGTGTAGGTCCAGAAGCCGAAGAGGATGGCGGCGGCGGTGGCTGAGGCGGCGGGTTCGCCGAAGGTGATCAAGAGGGCGGCTACGCCGCCTTCCATGATGCCGGCGCCGCTGGGGGTGATGACGGCGCTGGTGAGGACGCGGCTGAGGGCGAAGACGGCGACGGTTTCCGCGGGGCCGGGGTAGGAACCGGTGGCGGTCAGGCAGGCGGTCATGATGAGGCACTGGAACGCCAGGAAGGCGGTCATGCCGAGTGACAGGCCTGGCCAGCGTTTGTGCACGATGTCGGCGGTGTCGGCGCGGAGGCGGTGGATGGCGTCCCTGGCGAAGCGTTCGGCGGGGCGGATCTTGCGGGGGAGGATCCTCAGTGCTCCGTCCACGGCCCGGCCGAGCAGGTCGGCCGCGCGCTCCCAGTACAGGGCGGCGGCGACCACGGCCACCAGGACGAGGATGGAGATCGCGCCTCCCCAGGCCGCCGTGGTCACCCGGGAGTCGGGGATCCGTCCCGCCAGCAGCAGGCCCACGATCCCCACGGCGGGCAGGACGAACCGGAACAGGGTGTTCCAGATGCCGGTGACCAGCGTGTACACCACCACCGGGCGGGTCGCGAACCCCCAGCCCTTGGTCATCGCGAACGTCAGCGCCACCCCGGCCGCCCCGCCGAACGGCAGCAGGTTGCTCACCGCGCTCCCGGCGCCGTTCAGCGTCAGCGCCTGGAGGTGGCCGAGGCCGGGCAGGGCCGACGTCATCACGTAGGTGTACGCCCACAGACTGGCCAGCCAGAGCCCCGCCATCAACAACACCGTCGCCCAGCTCAACGCCGCGAACTGCGCCCCGATGCTCTCCCAGCTCACCGTGGCCCCGGTGAGGCCGTGCACGATCTCCGGCAGGAACACCACGAGCAGCACCGCCAGCGCCAGTGACCCCACCGACGCCCCGGCCCGCACCCACTTGTTCCCCATCCGGCCCCCTCCGCACGTCCCCGGTCACCACCGCTCCGGGCGACCCCTCCAGTCTGCTCGCCGGCCGCCGGCCCGCGCGCCCACGGGTGGGGGCAACCGTACCGGCCCGGCCGTCACGGGACCCACTCGAACCAGACCGTCAGCCCTCCGGCGGCCTCCCACCCCCAGTCCGAGGAGAGGGACCGGACGAGCCAGAGCCCGCGGCCGTTCTCGCTGAGCGGGTCCACCTGGAGCGGGACCGGGGGGAGGGGGACGGCGGGCCCGGCGTCCGTCACCTCCACGCGCACCGTCCGGCCGTCGTCGAACAGCCGGACCCGCACGACGCCCCCCGGCACGCGGCCGGAGTCCGAGTGGTTCACGGCGTTCGCCACGAGCTCGCCGGTCAGCAGCTCGACGTCGTCCGCCATCCGTCGCCCCGAGGCCAGGAGGGCGCCCCGGACGTACGCACGGGCGAGCGGCACCGAGGCCGTGGCGCCCGGCAGGTCGACGGTGCCGAGGAGTCCTGTGGTCCTCATCGCGCGGCTTCCATGATCTGGTCGGCCGCGTCGTCCGCCAGCGCCCGGGCCCGCTGGTCGCGGCCCCGGCCCCAGGTGAAGTACCAGCGGCCGTCATGGCAGGACGCCATCACTTTGAGCGCTCCGGGTATGCGATAAAGCACGAGAACAGGGTCTTGTCCCCGCGAGAGGTCCACCGCTCCGCTTATTCCGCGTTTATGCAAATCCCACGCCAATCGGACAAGGTGAATGTATTGCTCTTCCTGCCGATCGCGCGCTTTCATGGGACCACCCGTGGCCTTTCATCTGATGAATTCGCCCTCTAAGGGTGCAGGTCATCGGGTAGTTTTGACTTTGGAAACAGTTCACGGTCTTCACACACTAATCGTGAGACCGCCCCCGCTCCGTGAGATCACGTGAGATCGCTGGAGAACCCGGATATGCCGAATCCCATAGAGATCAACCCCGAGGAATCCCCCCTGGCGCGTTTCGCGTACGAGGTCCGCAGGCACCGCATGAAAGCTGGCTGGACCCAACGGCAACTCGCCCATATGCTCACCGTCTCCACGAGCGCGGTCGGCATGCTGGAGACCGTCAGACGCAAGCCCGACCGCCGTTTCGCCGACGCCTGCGACAAGCTGTTCAAACTGGACGGCGTCTTCCACGAGCTGTGGAAGCAGACCCGCTGGGAGATGGCCCCCGAGCACTTCCGCGACTTCATGGAAATGGAGGCGCAGGCCTCAGCGCTGCTCACCTGGGATCCCCTCTTGATCCCTGGCCTCTTCCAGACTGAGTCGTACGCCCGGCGGGTCTTCGAGGACGAACCGGAGATCACACCCGAGCTGATAGAACAACGGGTGGCGCACCGTATGCAGCGTCAGGCCATGCTGGGACGCGAGAGGGCTCCCATGGTCTGGAGTCTTATCGACGAAGGAGCTCTCCGCCGTCCTATGGGTGACGTGAACCTGATGCGCGCGCAACTCGAACGGCTTCTGGAGATGGCCGCCCATCCGCGAGTGACCATCCAAATCATCCCCTATGCCGCATGGTCCGCCGTCGGCCTGCAAACCGCCTTCATGATTGCCGAACTGCGCGGAGTAGCGTATAGCGTATATATCGAAAGCACACCGCGCGGCCTCACGGTCGGCGACCGCGGCACCGTAACGGCGTTGGTGGGGCGCTACCACGCCGTACGAGCGGCGGCGCTCCCGAAGAATCTTTCGCTGGGCATCATCAAGGATGTGATGACGCAATGAATCTCAGTGGCGCGAAGTGGCGGAAGTCCTCCCGATCCAGCGGTGACGGCGGACAGTGTGTCGAGGTGGCCACCAACCTGCCGGGTGTCGTCGCCGTCCGGGACAGCAAGAACCCGGACGGGCCCGCGCTGGTCGTCCCTCCGGCCGAGTGGGGCGCGTTCCTGCGCGGGACGAAGGACGGCTGGGCCTGAGGGGCAGGACTTTCCACGCGCTCGGGCCGGGACGGCCGGGACTCTTCGGCCTCAGCCGGTGACCGCGGTGGTCTCCCACAGGGCGGACAGGGGGAGCGCGTGCATGTTCTCGCCGAAGGGAAGTTGTTGCCGGCCCGCGTAGAGGACGAAACCGGCGATCATGCGGTCACCGAGTTTGCGGGACAGGTGGCGGAGTCCTCTGAAGTCGTCGGCGCGTACGGTCTCGGTCGCCTTGACCTCGATGCCGATGACTTCGCCGGAGGCTCGTTCCAGGATGCCGTCCACTTCCACCTGATCCCGGTCCCGGTAGTGGTAAAGCCGTACCGGCTCCTCTGACCACGTCAGTTGGCGGGCCAGCTCGCCGAGGGCGAAGTTCTCCATCAGCGGGCCGATCGGCGCCGTTATGTCGGTGACCCGCGACGGGGTGAGGCCGGCGAGATGAGCTCCCAGGCCGGAGTCGACGACGAGGAGTTTGGGCGTCGCGATCGCACGTGTGGTCGTGTTGGAGGACCATGCGGGTATCCGTCTGACGACATACACGAGGTCGAGCAGCTCGATGTACCGTCGCACGGTGTTGCCGGGCAGTCCCAGGTCACGGCTGATGTTGTCGATCACCGCCAGGCCACCCATGCGGCCACCGAGGACATTGAGCAGACGCCGCATGTCAGTGGGGCGTTCGATGTCGGACACCTGTCTCACGTCGCGGTTGATCAGATCGGAGATGTAGGACTCGAAGAAGCGCGCTCTCCTCCGGTGCGTGGGCCGGTGGACCGCCTCCGGGTAGCCGCCTCGCAGCGCGCGGTCCAGATAATCGGCTCGCCGGAGAGTGGACGCAGGGACCTTGAGGTCCGGACCACTCCGGAAAGCGGCGTCGACGAAGCCATCGGCGCTCTGCTCGATCTCCCCCTGCGAAAGAGGCCACAGTTCGATCGTTTCGGATCGCCCGGGAAGCGCGTCCGGAAGGTCGCGGAGCCCGAGCAACCGCGCGGACCCGGTCAGGAGGAAGCGTCCAGGGCGTGGGTCGGCGTCCACCTCGCGCTTGATGGACAGGAGGAGGTCGGGCACGCGCTGGATCTCGTCGATGAGGAGGAGCCCGTCGTGGTGCACGACTCCGTCCGGGTCCTGCCGCGCCGCGGCGCGTGCAGCCGCCTGGTCCAGGTAGATCTCCCGGGATCCCGCGGTCCGCCGGGCGATCGCCTGCGCCAGGGTGCTCTTGCCGACCTGCCGGGCACCGTTGATCACTACTACTCGGGTGTCGGTCAGTGCCTCAAGCGCCATGCCATGGGCCCGCCGAGGAAAGAGTGCGAGTTCGTCCACGTCCACGGTGTCAGACTAGACGTGGCCGCCCATCTGCGTGGCAGATCTGCCGAAGGTGACGTGGCGGTTCTGCCGAGAGGTTCGTGGCGGATCTGCCGCATCATCTGTCGTGGATTCGCCGGCTCAGGATCCGCCTCGAAGCCTGGGGAGGGGGGTGGCGTAGGAGACCCGGCGCCGTTCGCGTCTGAGTTTCTGCGCCACGTCCACCAGGGCGGTGAGCACGATCAGGACGATCACGGTCTTGGTGATCTGGTCGGCGGGGCGGGCGGTGAAGATGTCGCCTGCCAGCAGGATCCAGGTCAGGAGGCCGCAGATCACCAGGTTCATCGCGATGTCGATGCGGCGGGTCGAGGGGCGCCAGCGGCCGTGGACGATCAGGACGGCGAACAGGGCCAGGTGCAGGACCATCGCGGTCAGGAGCCAGGGGGCGCGGTGGTGGTAGAAGTCGTCGTCGTAGGTGAGGGGGTTGACGGGGAGGCGGCCGCCGGTGACCAGGTCGAGGGCGGCTGGGGGGTCGAGCAGGACGAGGGTGCCGCAGACGAAGAAGATCAGGGCGGCGGTGCGGGCGGGGCGGTTGATGTGGTCGCGGTCGGCGGGTCTTGGTTTCCAGGTGGCGCGGGACGGGCGGCGGCGGCGGGTCCAGGCGGCGAGGGCGAAGAAGAGGAGCACGACGCCGGGCCACCACAGGGACGGGATCGCGACGCCGAGCCACCAGCTCTGCAGGACGATGAGGGCGTCGTCCAGTGAACCGGCCGGGTGGCGGCGCAGGACGTCGAGGAGGCCGAGCAGCCAGATGACGGCCATGCCGATCACGGTGACGCGCAGGAAGCGGCGGGTGTCGGCGGGATCGATGATGGGGTGGGCGGGGCGGTAGCGCGCGGCGACCTCGGCCGGTCTGCCGAACGCGATGAGCATGTCGTGGGCCGTGCGCTCGTCGGGGTCGTGCCCCGCCTCGGCGGCCCGGTCGGAGAGCTCGTCGTGGAGCAGGGTGCGCAGTTCCCGTGCCACGTCGGCGCGTTGCGTCCTCGGTAACAGCCGGGCGACGTCCGAGATGTAGCTCTCGATGAGTTCGTTGGCGTTCATGTGGATTCCCCGTCCAGAAGAATGCTCATGGTGTCGTTCAGCCCCCGCCAGCTCTTGGCGAGCCGCTCGTACAGCCGCCGCCCCTCGTCGCTGAGCGCGTAGTAGCGGCGCGGTGGGCCGTCGCCGGTCCGCCACTCGCTGGTCAGCACCCCCTGCGCCTCCAGCCGCCGCAGCAGCGGGTACAGCGTGCCCTCCTCGATCGCCATTCCCTTGTCCAGCAGCGATTGGCGCAGTTCGTAGCCGTACCGGAACGTGTGCAACTGGGAGAGTGCCGCGAGGACGATGACCCCTCTGCGCAGCTCCAGTTCGAGCTTCTCGAACACCCCGTCCCGTTCTCCCATGTGCCGCACAGTACTGTGTGGCACACAGCATGGCAACATGCGGCGGGGCGATGTCTTCGGCGGGCACCATTGGCGGTGTGCGGTTGTGGACGGTGCAGCACCGGGCGGTGGTCGAGGTGCTGGAGAGGGCCGGTGAGCTGACCGGCGACTGAGCGCGGACGATGAGTGCCTCGTACCGGCCCGCCGGACGAGTTCGTCGTGCTCAGTTCGTATCGGCGGTGGAACGACTTCCTCTGCGCCCGTGGGTGCTGGGGGTGCGGGCCTTCGAGCCGTCGGAGGAGCCGGAGGGTTAGGCGGGGTCGCCAGGGGCGGGGGCGAAGGGGTGCTTGAGGCGGGTGCCGGGGGGGAGGTCGCGGCGGACGTACCACTCGGTGCCGAAGACGAGGCGGTACAGGGGGCCGGGGGTGCGGAGCATCACGCCCAGGGTGCGTTCCGAGTCGCCGCCGCTGGCCTGGGTGGCGTGGGCGGACATGCTGGCGCGCTTCTGCCGGGTGTATTTGCGGACGTTGACGCGGTGGGTGATGGCGTCGCCGGGGGAGTAGGCGAGCTCGAAGGAGCGCATGTCGAACTCGGGGGGGAAACGGTGGACCTTCTGGGCCAGGCGTAGCGCCTTCAGCAGAGGGTCGCGGTTGACGGTGGCCTCCAGGAGGATGGGGGTCCCGGCGATCACCGCGGCCCGGCTGCCCACCCGGTGGACCTGGACGTGGTCGGGGTGGCCGTAGCCGCCGGCGGGGTCGTAGATGGTCAGGAGGTCGGCGTTCTCGTCCTTCAGTACGGTGGCGAGGCGGTGGGCGGCCTCCTCGATGTCGGCGTCGATGAAGGCGTTGTCGGGGCGGTCGGTGCCGCCGTCGCCGCTCTCGGTGAGGCCAGAGTCGCCGTAGCCGAGCAGGACGACGCGGGCGACGCCGAGGACGGCGGCCGAGGCGTACAGCTCGGCGGTGCGGGCCTCGGCCAGTTCCTCGCCGTGGGGCAGGTCGGCCAGGCCGCGTTCGCCGGCGGTGGCGACGACGAGCACCACGCGGTGGCCCTCGGCCGCGAGCATCGCCATGGTCCCGGCCGTCAGCAGGGCCTCGTCGTCGGGATGGGCGTGGAAGAACACCGCGGTGCGTGCCATCGCCCAATGATCCCACGTGTCCTTCGGGCAGGAGGCGGCGGTCTCCTGGTAGAGACCGATTTTTTCGTGATCGCGTTTGAAGCGCGGTGAGGGCTCTGACAGGCTGGCGGGGTGCGGATCCTCCACGTCAGCGACTGTTATCTGCCCCGCCTCGGCGGCATCGAGGTCCAGGTGGCCGATCTGGTGCGGGCGCAGGGCGAGGCCGGCCACGATGTCGAGGTGGTCACGGCCACGCCGGGGGAGCCCATCCCGGGTGTCCATCGTGTCGTCGCCCCCATGCCCTTCGACCTGCCCGTTCACCCGCGCGGTGTGGGCCACATGCTGCGCCTGATGACGGCACGGCGGCCGGACGTCGTGCATGTGCACACCGGCGCGGTGTCGCCGTTCGCCTGGATGGGGGTGCGGGCCGCGTCCCGGGCGGGCCTGCCCGTGGTGGTGACCGTGCACAGCATGTGGGACCCGGTGACCCGCGCGCTGTACCGCGGCCTGGACTCGATGTTCGGCTGGAGCCGCTGGTCCCTCGCCGCCACCGCCGTGAGCCGCGCCGCCGCCCGGCCCGTACGCGCCGTGGCGGGCCCCCGCGTCCCCGTGGACGTGGTCTCCAACGGCCTCGACCTGTCCTCCTGGCGCCCCCGCCCCGGCGAGGTCCCCCCGCCGCGCGGCGACGAGGTGCACATCGTCGCGGTCGGCCGCCTGGCCCCGAGGAAACAACCGGTCCGCTTACTGAAACTCCTGCACGAGGCCCGCCTGCGCGTCCCCCGCACCATCCCCATGCGCGCCACCCTGGTGGGCGACGGTCCCGCCCGGGGCGCCATGGAACGGTTCGCCCGCTCCCACGGCATGGACGGCTGGGTGTCCCTCCCCGGCCGCTACACCCGCGACCAGATCCGCTCCCTCCTCATGTCCGCCGACGTCTTCGTGGCCCCCGCCCCCCGAGAGTCCTTCGGCATCGCCGCCCTGGAGGCCCGCGCCGCCGGCGTCCCCGTGGTCGCCCGTGCCCAGAGCGGCGTCGCCGACTTCGTCCGCCCCGGCAAGGAGGGGCTCCTCGGCCGCAGCTTCCACGAGCTCGTCGTGGCGGTCACCCGCCTGACCCGAGACCCGGCCCTGCGTGAGTCCATCGCCGCCAACAACCGCGAGACCGAGCCCACCCGCTGCGCCTGGCCGAACGTCCTCGCCGGCTTCGACCACTCGTACAAGGTCGCCGCCGGCCAGGCCTGATCACGGGGTGCGACGGCCCTCGGCCGGGCCCGTGACGTCACAGATCCGTAAGAGGTGGCAGGGGCTTTCCGCTGTAGCGTTCGCAAAATGATCGAGGAACCCCACGCCGCATGATCGGCGCTTTCTACGAGCACGCGCTGTGCGGACGGGACGTGGACGTCGAGTACGCCGGCGGCGAGATCCGGCCCCTGGCGGCGGAGCGCTGGTCGCGGCCCATCGAGGGCGACGAGGGAATGCTGGCCAGGTGCGCGGGCCCGACGCTGGACGTCGGGTCGGGGCCGGGCCGGTTGACCGCGGCGCTGGCCCGCAGGGGCGTCCCGGTCCTCGGTGTCGACATCTCCCCGCTGGCCGTGGCCCTGACCCGCCGGGCCGGAGGCCCCGCGCTCTGCGGGAGCGTCTTCGGGCCGTTGCCCGGCACCGGCCGGTGGGCCGTGGCGCTGCTGGCGGACGGCAACATCGGGATCGGCGGCGACCCTGCCGCCCTGCTGCTGCGGCTGCGTGAGCTGGTGCGGCCGGGTGGCACGGTGATCGCCGAGCTCGCGCCGCCGGGGTCGCCGGGCGGGGTGCACAGGGTGCGGCTGCGGCACGGCGGACGCGCGGGCGACTGGTTCCCGTGGGCCACGGTCCCGGCCGACGGGGTGGCCCCGCTCGCCCGGAGGTGCGGCTTCCGGTCCACCGACCACTGGGACGAGGCGGGACGATGGTTCGCCGCCCTGAGCTGACGTGCCCGCGTGTCCGGGCGGGGGCGTGCCCGTCCGGGACGGTGGTGACCGGCCGGGCCGCGGACCTCGGTCCACGGCCCGGCGGCGCGGGTCAGGGGGCCGGGTAGTCGGTGATGTACACCGGGGAACCGATCCTGGTGGTGTCGGCGGGGGCGCCGACGCCGTTGACGACGTGGTCGATGGTGCCGGCGCTGAGGTTGACGGTCATGATGTGGTGCAGCTTCACGCCGGGGGTGTCGGGCACCTCGAAGCCGTTCTCGGTGTGGATGGACGGGTTGTTCTGGTTGAAGACGTAGACGCCGCCGCCGTAAAGGGTGTGCTTCTTCACCCGGTCGCCCACCTTGTAGCCGGCGTACCCCTCGACGTCGCCGTTCATCCAGTCCGCCTGGGTCGGCGGGTCGTACGGCAGCTCGTTCTGGTAGAGGATCGTCGTGCCGTTCTCGCCGTTCCAGACGGTGTTGTAGCGCTGGAAGTGCTCGACGAACAGGCCCGTCGCGGTCACGTTGTCGCCGTTGACGACGGCGCCGTAGCGGCCGGTGTTGGTGTTCCAGCGCTCGGTGTCGGTGAAGCCCTCCACGCCGTGGTCGCCGCGCCACACCCAGGTGTGGTCGATGAGCACGTTGTCGCTGTTGACCTCCAGCGCGATCTCGGTCCTGCCGACGTGCGGGCCGCCGACGCGGAAGTACACGTCGGACAGGGTGGCCGGGTCGTTCGCCGTGCCCCGGTGCCCGTGGCCGTTCTGCTTCCTGCCCATCCGGAGCAGGACCGGCGACTTCTCCAGGCCCGCGTCGATGGTGACGCCGGCGACGACGACGCCGGGGACGTCGGCGACGTCCAGCGGGGTCGAGCCGCGTACGGCGGTGAGTGTGGCGTGCCCGAGGCCGAGGACCACCGTGCCGGCGCGCTTGACCTCGATGCTGCGCGCGACGTCGTACACGCCGGGGGTGAGCAGCAGGTGCCTGCCGCGGGCGAGCTGGCTGTTGATGGTCTGGACCGAGTCCGAGGGCTTGGCGACGAAGAAGTCGGAGATCGGCACCGTACGGCCGGGGGTCATGCCGTCCGCCCAGGTGACGCCGCTGGTGTTCCGCCGCGCGCTCGGCACGCGCACGTTGTACCTGCCGCGCGAGTCGACGAACAGGTACGGCTTCTCGCGGCTGAGGGGCGTGGTGGCGAGGGTGGTGTAGGGCGGGTCGGGGAACGTGGCGTCGGCCGGGGCGCCGACGACGCCCGAGAAGACCTGGTTCCACACCGCGTTGGACCAGCCGCCGATCTCGCTGTTGCGGGTCAGCCACTGCTGCTGCGAGCCGTTGGTGACGGCAGGCAGCCTGGAGTCGGCGATGAAGCCGCCGCTGGCGTACTGCGGGCCGGCGGTGCAGTAGTCCATCAGCGAAAGCGTGCCGCCGCCGACGTTGAGACGGCGCATGGACACGGCCTGGGAGACGGCCCAGAAGTTCGCCGACGCGCGGCAGCCGTCCTGGCCGGCCGCGTTGATGTTGATCGAGAGGTTCGACAGGGTGCGCCAGAAGTTGACGAGCGCGAGGCAGTTGCCGGTGCCGCCGTCCGCCAGGCAGCGGTTGTACACCTCGACCTTGCCGTTGATGACGACGTCGGCGGGGGAGGCGCCGAGACCGGCGATCTCGGTGTAGTAGCCGACCTTGATCTGGAGCGGCTGCTCGGCCGTGCCGTACGTGCCCGGCTTGAAGAGGTAGGCGTGGCGCGCGGTGCCCATCTCGTCGTCGACCTGCGCGGCGTGGGCCGCGTCGAGGACCGCCTGGATCTCGCCGACCGGCATGCCCGGGTCGAAGACGGTCACGTCGCCCCCGAGGTCAGGAGTGCGGGGTTCGGGGGAGGCGGCCGTGGCCGTGCCGGTCGTCATGACGGCGCTCATCAGCACGATGCCGAGCGTGAAGGCGCGGCCGGGACGCGCACGGCGCGGGGACCGCCTCGACAGGGCCTCGTCACCGGGAGGCTGGGTCGTCATCCTGGGTCATCCTTTCGAGGGGGGTAGCCGAGGCGGGGCGGCGATCCGGCGTAATCGCTCTCGCGTGCCGGGCCGCTGGGGTGCCGCCGTCGAACTGGCTGCTCAGGGGGACAAGCCGGTCGCCACGAGGCGAGAGCGAGAGAGCGCTCTCCCATCGCCCCGGGCTTCGATCAGGTCGTGAAGGATGGGTTGGGATGTTTCTACCGTGTGAACCACTGCCTGTGCTAGATCCGGCACCCCTTGATTTCCGGCGCGGCCTGTGCCGTGGCGCCGGGCACGCGGGACGGCCCGCCGGGCCTTCCGGTCCGGCGGGCCGTCCGGTCAGGAGGACCGCAGCGCGGTGAGGAGCAGGGGCAGGGAGCGGTGGAGTTCCCGTTCCCAGTACGCCGGGCTGTGGGTGCCGGGGCCGTAGAAGTCGGTGGTCAGGCGGACGCCGGCCCGCTCCAGGCGGTCGGCGAGGGAGCGGTTCAGCGTGTCGAGGAACGCCTCGGTCTCGTCGAACGGCTCACCGGGCGCGTCCAGAGGGCCGGGACGGCCGTCGCCGCCCGCCAGGAAGACGGGGATGGGGCGCAGGCGGTGGGCCAGGGCGTAGGGGTCGTGGCTGCGCCAGTTGGCGCGCTGCTCGACGGGGTCGCCCCAGAGGCCGCGGTACTCCGGGGCCACCTCGAACGCCTCCCGCCACCGGCGGACGTGCTCGGGGTGCAGCAGGTGGACGGGGCCGCTGTAGCTGGCGGCGGCGCGGAACAGGCCGGGGTGGCGGGCGGCGTACACCAGGGCGCCGTATCCCCCCATGGACAGGCCCGCGACGACCCGCCGCGTCCCGGCGCCGTAACCGCGTTCGAGGATGCCGCGCACCTCGCTCAGGTGGAACGTCTCCCACGCCGCCCCGCCGTTCCACCAGTCCGTGTAGTAGCCGGCGTCGGCGTCGGGCATCACGACCAGGACGTCGCGCAACTCGGGGAGCCGTTCGACGTCGCTGTCCTTCGTCCACGCCTCGTGCGAGTCGCCGAGGCCGTGCAGCAGGTAGAGGACCGGCCAGCGGTCACGCGGGCCGCGGCGCTCCCAGCCGTCCGGGGTGAGCAGCCGCACCTTCGCCGTACGGGCGAGCGCGGGGGAGTCGACGGTCAGGTCGACGATCCGGGGGCTTGTCCGCTCCTCCGCGACGACACGCGCCTGGGGCGGCGCGGCGGCCGCGGCCTGCGCGGGGGTGAGCATGGCTGTGGTGGACAGTGCGATCAGGGCGGCGGCGAGGGCCGACAAGGCCCGCGGCCGCACCATGCGTCTCATCGAGATCATGGGCACATCGTGGGCCGCCGCCGGTGGTCACGGCATCGGGCGCCGCCCCGGTGCGGGCCCTGACCGTACCCTGATCCGTCTCCGTCCGGGCCGCCTCACGCGGGCGGCTCGGTCACAGGCGCGTGATCGGCATCGAGTACAGGAAGTCCCCAGGGAGAGGGGTGGGACAGAAGGTCAAAAAGGGAGGACCCGGCCCGTGGGGGTGCGGAGGTCCAGAGGGGCGGGGGAGGTCGGGGGCTTGGGGCGCTGGGTGATGAGGATCCGCTTCATGGCCTGCTCCTTTGGTACGGGTGCACGCTTCCCTCGTTCCTCGTCGGCGATCGGGTCGTCGGACGGCGCGGCGAGCCGAGGTTGGGTGGACCCGGCCTCACCTCCTGTTTACCCTTTACCGACCTATCGCAGACGTTCGCGACCCCAGTTTGTTCGATCTTGATGAGGGTGGTAACCCCTAGTGGGCACCCTCCGACGGCGGGCTGGGGGTCGGGTGGGGGTGCCCCTACCTGGTATGTTGCGGCGGGTCGGCATATCCGCAGCGTAAAAACCTCATGTTTCCAACAAAGTCATGCTTTGTTGCAATCTCACACCTCGGTTAGCGGCTCGGGTAGAACTGGGGCAGGGTCTCCGGCGATCATCGTGCCGAGGCGGAGGGCTTGTTCCGTGGCGCCGCCGAGAGTGAATTCGAGTTGTTTGGCGTGCAGGAAGTAGCGGTGGACGAAGTATTCCTCGGCGAAGCCCATTCCGCCGTGGACGTGCACGACCGCGTGGCCGACCCGGTGCCCCGCGTCGGCGGCCCATCGATGTGGAGACCATCCGCCTCACCACCTGGCAGGCCGCCTGGCTCCTCTCGCCCGAAGCCGCAGCCCCGGAGCGGGCACGGGCAGAGGCGGTCGCCACGGCCAAGTACAAGCGATCAGACCCCCCGCGCCACCAGGTCGAGCACCACCGCCGCCGCCGTCGAGAAGATCGCCGCCGACAACAACCAGAACCCCCACCGGATCAGCAGGTACTTGCGGCTCACGATCTGGCTGACCCGCCGCACCTGCCCGGAGATGCGCCGCAGGTCCCGCCCGGACACCGACATCAGCGCGGCGGCCAGCGCCTCACCGCTGTCGTACCGCACGACGTCCCCGAAGTACTCGACGACCTCCTCCTTCCGCGTCCGGTCCGTGCCGAGCCGCGGGTACACCGCGCCGGCCAGGCATGCCAGCGAGGCCAGCGCCAGTGCCACACCGGTCCACCACAGCCACTCCACCGCGTCCGAGAGCTGGAACGGCGACCAGCCGCCCGCCGCCAGGCCGCCCGCGACGGCGCCGATGGCGATCCCGACGATGCCGAGCAGCACCTGCGCCTTGCCGTCCGCCTTGTTGATCTCCTCGCGGGCGTCGGACAGCAGTCGCGCGGCGTACGCGACGGCCTCCGCCTCAGGACACGGGGGACGGGACGAGCCGAGGACCTTGCCCAGATGACGTAGCACGCTTCGTATCCACTCCCTGCGTCGTACGAGGTCGTGGCGTGAGGATGACACCCGCGCCGCGGGTGATCCACTGACAATTACGCATTCACCGTCGCGCCGCCTCGTCGCCCTCGGACCGCTCCTGCTTGCGTCCCCGTCCGATGCGGCCCGCGTGCGCACGCTCCTCGGGGTGCTTGCGCACCCGTATCAGGCTCGCCACGACCGTGCCGGCCAGCACCAGCAGGATCACGCCGAGCGACACCGGCGTCGGGATCTCCGGGACCGACTTCGACACGTCCTGGTGCAGGAAGGCCAGCACCAGCTTGACCCCGATGAACGCCAGGATGACCGACAGGCCGATCGACAGGTACACGAGCCGTTCCAGCAGGCCCTCGATGAGGAAGTACAGCGCACGCAGCCCGAGCAGCGCGAACGCGTTGGCGGCGAACACGATGAGCGGCTCGCGGGTGATGCCGAAGATCGCCGGGATGGAGTCCAGCGCGAACAGCAGATCCGTGCCGCCGATGGCCACGAAGACCAGGAACAGCGGCGTGGCCACCCGCTCGCCGTTCTCCTTCACCAGCAGCTTGCCGTTGTGCAGGTTCTCGGTGACGGGAAGCCGCTTGCGGGCCCAGCGCATCACCCAGGTGCCCTCGACGTCGGGGTCGTCGTTGCGGTGGCGGATGAGCTGCACGGCCGTCCACAGCAGCAGGAGGCCGAACAGCAGGAACGTCGGGGAGAAGACGCTCACCGCGGCGGCGCCGACGAGGATCAGCGCGGCGCGCAGCACCAGCGCGGCGGCGATGCCGAACAGCAGCGCCTTCTGCTGGTGCTCGGGGGGCACCGAGAACTTCGCCATGATGATGACGAAGACGAAGAGGTTGTCCACCGAGAGGCTTTTCTCCACCACCCACCCGGCGAAGTACTCGGTCGCGACGCCGCCGCCCTCCAGCAGCCACAGGGCGGCACCGAAGGCGAGCGCCACGGCGATGTAGAAGACGCTCCACAGCGTGGCCTCGCGCAGGTGGACGGCGTGCGGGCGGCGGGCGGCGACGACGAAGTCGAGCGCGAGCAGCGTCACCACGATCCCGGTGACGGTGAGCCACCCCCATGGTGAATGGATCATTTGCGGGCCTTTCGTCGGGGCGGCGTGTGCCGTCGCTCCGCGCGGCGGACCGGGTGCCGGTCCTTACCCGGTCACAAGACACGCATTCCTCCAAAACAGCGTGGGATTGGCCACTCTCCGTGACGGCGGCGGGGCTGAACGGGGGAGCTTCAGCCGCGGCGCAGGAAGAAGTCGTCCTCCTCGTCGCCCCAGCCCACCGCGCCCGCGACCCACAGGCGTGAGGTGCCGGGCACGGGCGCGATGGCGGCCCTGCCCACGTCGTCCGACTGCGGGTACTGCTGGCCCTCGCGCTCGCGGCGCAGCAGCGGGCCGTACGAGGCGGTCCACGCGCCGCCGTCGAAGCGCAGGAAGAGCACCTGGCCGGAGTGGGCGGCGTCCACGCCGCTGATCCAGACGTCGTCGGCGGCGAGCGCCGTGACGCCGGCGAGCTCGCCCGCCGCCACCGGGACGGGCACCCGCCACCACGCCTCGCCGTCCGAGCGCAGCACCAGCGGGGTCCTCTGGCCGCCGTCCTGGCCGCTCACCGAGCCGACGGCCCACACCTCCGTCGGCGACACCGCCCAGACGGCCTGGAGCACCCCGCCCGGGATGTCCGGTGTGCGGCCACGCTGCCAGGAGTACGTGCCGCCAGGCTCGGCCCTGCCGTGCCACACCATCGGGGAGCCCGGCTCGCGGCCGGACAGCGCGGCGTCCCCGCCGACCGCCCACACGTGCCCGGCGGTCGCGGTCACCGCGCGGAAATGCCCGTCGGCCTGGAAGGCGAGGCGGAACCGCCGGCCGTCCCACGCGACGACCTGCCCCCGGGCGGCGGTGAGCGCGGTCAGCCACGTGACGTCCCGGGTGACCGCCACGCCGGTCAGGACGTGCTCCGCCGCGACGCCGAACGGCTGGTAGGCGGTCCAGCGGGCACCGTCCCAGCGGGCCGCGTAGCCGTACCTGCCGTGGCCGACCACCCAGGCGTCGCGGGGGTCGCGCGCGTCCACGCCCACCAGGCGCACCACGTCAGGGCCGGGCTTCACCCGCGTCCACCGCTTGCCGTCCCAGTGCTGGAGCATCGGGCCGCCCTCGTCGTCCTCGGCGGCCCGCTCGTACCCGACGGCCCACGCGTCGTCCGGCCCGGTCGCGGCGACGTCGAGCAGCGCCGAGCTCGGCCGGGCCCGCGCGCCCGGCACGAGCCGCCACTCGGGGGAGGCGGCCGTCTCCCCGGTGGGGACCGGCGCGGGTGTGGCCGTCGCTCCGGACCCGGGGGTGAGCGGCGGCACGGCCGGCGGTGTGCCCGGGGCGCCGCAGGCCGCGGCCACGGCCAGGCAGGCCGCGGCGATCGGCAGGCGCGTCCTCATGGCACGCCATGGTGGCAGGTGGCGCCGCCACGCCGCCACCTGCACGGACATACGTACGGCTCGCGCCGGGGCACGAGGGCGCGAGCCGTACGGGTCCGCTGGGCGCCGGTCCTCTAGCGCCGGATGACGTGAAGCACACTCGCGATACGCTCCGCGGCCGTCACGATGTCGGAGGCGTGGCCGATGCGGCCGGCCCAGGACAACCAGAACCACCACTCGCCGTCGGCCGCGTTGGCCGCCAGCACGTCCTCGGTCACGGCCGGCGCCATGGGGTTGATCACCCGGAGGCGGGGATACAAGCCGGTGCGCGCCGTGAGTCGCACCTGGAACGCGTGGGCTTCCAGCTGCGCGGCGAGACGCTCCAGGTGGTCGATGGCTTCGGCCGTCTGGGTCCTCGAATCTGCGGTCTTCATCGTGGTCTCCAGCGGGGACAGGGGGACCGGTCGGGACAACACTGAACCTGTGTGCGTCTAGCGGCAATCCGAGCAAATCCACTGATAAGTGGAATACCGAGGGTTGGACCTGGGGTTTACGTGGAACGGACGCGAATGGCAAAGCATCAGTCCCATAACGCTCTGGGCCATTAGGTGCCGACTGGTTAACATCGGGGAAACATCCGTAAGGCCGAACACACCAGTGGCGGAGGGCAGAGATGGCCCGAGGAGAACATTCTCCGGCGTGCGCACGACGCTGGCGGGAACAGGCCGTGTCCCGGCAGTGGTCGTTGTGGCAGACCGCACAAGCCATCAACAGTTGCTGCGGAGTGAGCCTCCTCAAGGCTCACAGACTCGCCCGCGGATGGTCGGCCCGTCAAGCCATCGAGGAGCTCGAGCGCCTGTGCGAGACGCACTCGCTCGGGCTGCCGCGGGCCAGCATCGACCTCCTCAACGCCTGGGAGAACAACCGGGCCCGCCCCCGGCCGCAGACCATCGACCAGATCGCCCGGCTGTACTCCGCCAACGCCGTGCGCCTCGGTCTCGCCGCCGACTTCTCCGACGACGGCGACGCGGGCAACGTCGTGATCGTCGCCCCCACCCGCACCGCGCAGGACGCGCCGCCGCAGGCCCGCGCCGTGGCCGTGTCCTCACCCCCCGCCGTCCCCGGCTCCGCCTCCTCCGACCCCGAGGACGAGGCCGAGCGCCGCGCCCTGTTCCACCACGCGCTGCTCAGCTCCGGCATCCCCCTCAACGGGCGCATGCTGGCCGAGGTGGAACGCACCCGGCAGGACATGGACCGCACCCTCGCCACCGGCTCCGTCAACGAGGACCAGCTCGACCGGCTGGACGAGCAGGTGCTGCGCTACCGCCGCGAGTACATCAAGAGCGCGCCGCTGCCCATGCTGTACCGGCTCATGCTGGAGATCGCGGACGTGCGGCGCCTCGTCTCGGTGCGCCAGCCGGCCCTCAGCCAGCGCCGCCTGCTCAACGCCACCACCATGCTGGCGCTGCTGTCCGCCGACGCGCTGATGAAGCTCGGCGACACCCGGCAGGCCCACGCCTGGTACGGCACCGCGCGCACCGCCTCCGACGACGTCGGCGAGGTGCGGCTGCGGGCCCTGGTGCGGGCCCAGGAAGCCATGCTGCCGTACCACTACGGCGACCTCACCGAGACCGTCCGGCTGGCGCGTGAGGCCCGCATGCTCGCCGGGAGCGCTCCAAGTTCCCCCGCCGCGCTCGGCGCCGCCGCCGAGGCGCGGGCCCTCGCGCGCATGGGCGAGCACCAGGCGGCCCGGGTGGCGCTGGCCGAGGCCGAGCGCATCTTCTCCCGCATGCCGCCCGAGGACGACCACCTGGCGTTCCGGTTCTCCGAGCGGCGGCTGCAGTTCTACCGCATGGGCACGCTCATCGAGCTCGGCGAGACCGGGCAGGTGCAGGAATGGATCTCCCGGTCCGCCAGCCCCTACACCATCGACCCCGCGCTGGTGCTGCTCGACCAGGCGGCGCACGTCGCACGCGAGGGCGGCTACGACGAGGCGTGCCGGCTCGCCGAGCAGGCGCTGGTGCAGGTGCCGCCCGAGCACCGCACGTCCATCGTGGTGAACCGCGCCCGCGCCCTGCTGTCCAGCGTGCCGCCGAACCAGCGGCGCATCCCGGCCGCGCGCCATCTGCACGACCTGGTCGCGGAAGCCGGCCCGCAGCTCGCGGTGGACCGTTGAACAGCATGCTGGCGGACGAGGCCGCCACGATCCTGCGGGAAGTGTGCGAGAGCGTCGGCCTCGACGCGACGGACGCCCAGTTGCTGCGGGTGCGCAGCAACGCGGTGTTCAAGCTCCGTGACGAGATCGTCGTGCGCATCGCCACCGCGCCCGACGCCCTGACCCGACTGCCCGTCGTGCTCGCCGTGGCGCGCTGGCTGGCCGACCAGGGCTTCCCCGCCGTGCGCCCCGCCGACGAGCTGTGCGACCAGCCGCTGGTGTACGACGGCCGCGTCGTCACGTTCTGGCACTACGTCCCCGCCAGCGGCCGCCCCACCACCACGCAGCTCGGCGACATCCTGCGCGACCTGCACATGCTCCCCGTGCCCCCGTTCGCCCTGAAGCGCCTCGCCGACCCCCTGGCCGAGGTCCGCGACTCGGTGGAGCGCCGCAAGGAGGTGCTGACCCCCGGCCAGCGTGCCTGGCTGCGTGACCGCATCGCCGAGCTGACCAGCCGCTGGGGCTCCCTGGACTCCTCCGGCCCCCACGTCCTGCTGCACGGCGACGCCTGGATCGACAACCTGCTGCGCTGCCAGGACGGCCACGCCGTCCTCTGCGACTGGGACGGTGTGGCGGTGGGCCCCCGCGAATGGGACCTCGTCCACACCTACCACGGCCAGCGCCGCTTCGGCCTGACCGAGGCCGACGTCGACGACTTCGCCGGCGCCTACGGCAGCGACCTGAGGCACTGGGGCGGTTACCCCACCCTGATGGAGATCCGCGACATGTACGCCGTGGGCATCCACATCCGCAACGCCGCCCGCGACCCCTTCTCCCGCAAGGAACTCCCCCGCCGCCTCGACAGCCTGACCCGAGGCGACGGCCGCGCCCGCTGGTACCTCGCCGAACCCGCCTGACTCACCTGCCCACCCGCGGAACCCGCCTGACTCACCCGCCCACCTGACTCACCTGCGGAACCCGCCCCGTCCACAGGCCCTCGCCGCACCACACCACCCTCGCGAACACCACACCACCGGCGCCGCGTCGGCGGGACGCGGTCCGGCGAATCCGGCGCCGCCGTACGGTGGCCCGCCTGCTGCGTCGGGCGGCGCAGATCAGGCACAATGTAGGCCCCGTCGCCGGGTTCACCCGGTGTTCGTCTCGTGACGCCGCGAGGTAGTCCCCGTGCACACCGAGCCACCGCACCCACCCGGCCAGGACGCCGGGTTGTTCTCACCGGTGCGCGCGGGAACGGCCGTCGAGGCCGTCACCACGGAACGGGCCTTCCTGCGGGCGATGCTGGACGCGGAGGCGGCGCTGGCACGGGCACAGGAACGGCTGGGGCTGGTGCCGGAGGGGACGGGAGAGACGGTCACCCGGCTGTGCGCCACAGCGCGAATCGACGTCGCGGACCTGGCGCGACGGGCACGAGGCGCGGGAAACCCCGTGGTCCCCCTGCTGGCCGATCTCCGCAAGGCCGGGGGAGAAGCCGCCACCTACCTGCACCACGGAGCGACAAGCCAGGACATCGTGGACACGGCACTGATGCTGACCGCCGCCAGAGCCCGAGGCGTCATCCTGACCGACCTCGGACGGACCCTCGACGCCCTCGCCACGATCGCCGCCGACCACAGAACCACCCCCCTCCCAGGCCGCACCCTCGGCAAACACGCCGTCCCCATCACCTTCGGCCTGAAAGCGGCGAACTGGCTGCTCCTCACCCTGGACGCCCGCGACATGCTGCGCCGCACCAGCCCTCCCGTCCAGTTGGGCGGCGCCGCGGGCACCCTCGAAGGGCTGGGACCGGTGGACCTCATATCGGCCTACGCCGAGGAACTGTCCCTGGAGAAGCCCCCGGCCCCCTGGCACACCCGCCGCACCCCCATGGCCGCCCTGGGCGCCGCCCTGGCCACCACCACCGGCGCACTCGGGAAGATCGCCGCCGACGTCGCCCTCATGACCCAGGACGAGGTGGCAGAACTGGAGGAACCCCCGGCCCCGGGCCGGGGTGCCTCGTCGGCGATGCCCCACAAGCGCAACCCCGTCCTGTCCGTCCTCATCACCTCGGCCGCCGCCCAGGTGCCCGCCCTGTCCCAGATCCTCCACACATCACTGATCTCCGCCCACGAACGCCCCACCGGCGCCTGGCACGCCGAATGGATGCCGCTGCGCGAATGCCTCCGCCTCACGGGCGGCGCCGCCGAGACGGCCGCCGAGCTGACCGCTGGGCTGAGGGTGTCGGCGGAACGCATGCGCGCCAACCTGGAGATCACCGGCGCGTTGGCGGGCGGGCTCGGCGCGTCCGGCGACCTGGTGGCCCGCGCGCTGGAAGAGTACCGGGCGAGCCCCGCCTGAGAGCCGGGGCGGCGACCGGCCGTTATCCCGAAGCACGATCGAAGGAGTCGGCGTGGAACTGCGCCACCGGTTCGACGGGCCTGAGGACGCACCCCTGCTGGTGCTCGGTCCCTCCCTCGGCACGACGACGCACGTGTGGGACCCCCAGATGCCCGAACTGGCCCGCACCTGGCGGGTCCTGCGCTACGACCTGCCCGGCCACGGCGCCTCACCCGCCGTCAAGAGGCGGTTCACCGTCGGCGACATCGCCGAGGAGGTGCTGGCCCTCGCCGGGCCCGGCAGGTTCGCGGCGGGCGGCGTCTCGTTCGGCGGCGCCGTCGCCCTGTCCATCGCGGTGAACCACCCCGGCCGGCTGTCGGAGCTGGTGCTCTGCTGCGCCTCGGCGCGGTTCGGCGACCCGGCGACATGGCGGCAGCGGGCCGCCCGGGTGCGGGCCGAAGGCATGACGTGGCTGGCGGGCATGGTGACCGCCCGCTGGTTCACCCCCGGCGCCGAGCCCGAGGTGGCCGAGCCGATGCAGTCCTCCCTGCTCGGCACCGACGCCGAGTCGTACGCCCTCGCCTGCGACGCGCTCGCCGAGTACGACCTGCGCGACGGGCTGCACCGGGTCGCCGCCCGCACCCTGGTGATCGCCGGTGACCGCGACCCGGCCACCCCGGTGGCGCACGGGGAGCTGCTGGCCGAGCACATCCCCGGCGCACGGCTGGTCGTGGTGCCCGGCGCGGCCCACCTGGCCAACGTCGAGCGGGCCGGCGTGGTGTCGGACCTGATGTCCCGCTTCCTCGGCCACGGCCGCGGCATGAAGGTCCGCCGTGAGGTGCTGGGGGAGGCGTACGTCGACCGCGTTCTGGCGTCCGGCACGGCGTCCGGGCTGACCGCCGACTTCCAGGAGTTCATCACCCGGTACGCCTGGGGGGAGATCTGGACCCGCCCCGGGCTGGACCGCCGCACCCGCAGCGTCATCACCCTCACCGCCCTCGTGGCCCGGGGCCACCTGGACGAGCTCGCCCTGCACCTGCGGGCCGCGCTGCGCAACGGCCTCACCCCTGAGGAGGTCGCCGAAGTGCTGCTCCAGACGGCGATCTACTGCGGCGTTCCCGCCGCCAACGCGGCCTTCGGCGTCGCGTCCCGGGTGTTCCGCGAGATGGACGCCGAGGGTGACGACAAGGAGTGACGTGGGTACGACGGAACGTGATGGAGACGTCCCGTTCCGGCCGTCCGCGGGCGGACAAGTCGGGAGGTCACGACACGCGTGACCCGTTTGTGATCGGGGGTGGGACCGGATATTGTCTGCATGTTGCGGTCGTGGTTCTCTCGTTCGGCTTTACCTAACGCTCGCGGGAAGTTTCCTGACGTGCGGTCGCATCCCGGTGTTCCGTGGCAGGCACGGAGTACCGGCCCGATCCGCCGCGCAGCCCCGCGTCGCCGACTTGGCGGCCCGGTGACACCCCATACCAGGGAGAAGGCAGTTGTCTGAAGGCACCGTCAAGTGGTTCAACGCCGAGAAGGGCTTTGGTTTCATCGCCCCTGACGACGGTGGTGCCGACGTGTTCGTGCACTACTCCGCGATCAGCGGTCGTGGCTACCGCAGCCTCGACGAGAACCAGCGCGTCGCTTACGTGACCGTCCAGGGCGCCAAGGGCCCCCAGGCCGAAGAGGTCACGCTCCTCTGACCCGTCGCTGACGCCGGGGCCCGCGTCGCGTTCATCGGCGCGGCCCCTTACGCCTTTCGCGCCCGCATTAGGGCGCGAAAGGCCGATAGTCCGGCCCGCCGCTGGGTAGTCGCGGGCGAATGAGACTGAGTACCACCTCGGACGTGTGGTGGAAGAACGCCGTCATCTACTGCCTTGACGTGGAGACGTACGCCGACGGCAACGGCGACGGCATCGGCGACTTCCGCGGCCTCGCCCAGCACGTCGACCACCTGGACCGCCTCGGCGTGACCTGCATCTGGCTGATGCCGTTCTTCCCGACCCCGGACCGGGACGACGGATACGACATCTGCGACTTCTACGGCATCGACCCCCGGCTCGGCACACTCGGCGACTTCGTGGAGTTCATGCGCGTCGCCGCCGACCGCGGCATCAGGGTCATCGCCGACCTCGTCGTGAACCACACCTCCGACGAGCACCCATGGTTCAAGGAGGCGCGCTCCAGCCGGGACTCGCGGTACCGCGACTGGTACATCTGGTCGGACAAACCCGAACCCGACGACCCCAAGGGCGTGGTCTTCCCCGACGCCGAGAAGAGCCTCTGGGAGTTCGACGAGGGCAGCGGCCAGTACTACTACCACCGGTTCTACCGGTTCCAGCCGGACCTCAACACCGCCAATCCCGAGGTGCGCGACGAGATCGCCCGCATCCTCGGGTTCTGGATGGAGCTCGGCCTGTCCGGCTTCCGGGTGGACGCGGTGCCGTTCCTGGTGGAGGACGTCACGGGGAAGCCGAAGGAAGTGGACGGCAAGCTGCCGGACGTCCACGCCTTCCTGCGGGAGACCCGGGCGTTCATGAAGCGCAGGAACGGCGGTGCCATACTGCTCGGCGAGGTCAATCTGCCGTATCCCGACCTGCTGAAGTACTTCGGGAACGACCTCGGCGACGAGGTGACGATGTGCTTCGACTTCATCGGCATGCAGCGCATGTACCTGTCGCTGGCCCGCCAGGACGCCGGCCCGCTGGCCGAGGCGCTGCGTGAACGGCCGATGCCGCCGAAGGACTGCCACTGGGCGACGTTCGTCCGCAACCACGACGAGCTGACCCTGGACAAGCTCACCGACGCCGAGCGCCAGGAGGTGTTCGACGCCCTCGGCCCCGACAAGGACATGCAACTGTACGGCCGGGGCCTGCGCCGCCGCCTGCCACCCATGCTGGACGGCGACATGCGCCAGATCAAGATGGTGTACAGCCTGCTGTTCTCCCTGCCCGGCACCCCCGTGCTGTTCTACGGCGAGGAGATCGGCATGGGCGAGGACCTGCGCGCCGAGGGCCGCCAGGCCGTCCGCACCCCCATGCAGTGGACCCCCCACCGCAACGCCGGCTTCTCCACCGCCGACTCCCTCCCCATCCGCCTGGTCGAGGGCCGCTTCGGCCCCGAGAACGTCAACGTCAGCGCCCAGCGCCGCGACCCCGACTCCCTGCTCATGTGGATCACCATGCTCGTCGAGCGCTACCGCGAATGCCCCGAACTGGCCTGGGGCGACTACCAGGTCCTCGACACCGGCACCCCCGCCGTCCTGGCCCACCGCGCCGACATCGACGGCGAAACCGTGATGGTCCTCCACAACTTCACCGACCAGGACGTCACCTGCGAAGTCCTCATCGAAGGCCTCGACCAGAACGACGTCCTCACCGACCTCCTCATCGAAGGCACCGTGGAGGTCCCCCCCGACGGCCGCACCACCTTCGACCTCGCCCCCTACGGCTGCCGCTGGCTCCGCGCCTCCGCCCCCGAGGAAGCCCCCGCCGACTCCGCCGACATCGAGGACTCCGAATCCCCCGAGACCGGCACCTGACCGCCCGGGGCGCCGCCGGCCCACCCCGGCGCCGCCCCGCGCGCGTTATTCGAGAGGCGTTCGCCGGTCCAGGTCTGTGAGCATGGCCGCATGAACGACATGAGCCTGGACGTCGCCGATCTCCGCCGGCTGTGCACGGTGCTGCTGGACGCGGTGGAGCGGGACCACGGCCCGCAGGTGGATCTGTCCTCCGTCGACTACTACTGGGTGATGGGTCTCCGGGAGGCGTACGAGATGTGCGACGATCCCGCTTCCGAGATCACGGCGGGACAGGTCAGTGACGACGTCGTGGAGCTTCGTCAGATCCTCGGACGTGCCTGCGGCGAGGGGGTGTTCCTCTGGCACGACATGGCGCATCTTTGCGGGGTCTTGCGGGCGATCGCGTACCTGGATCTGCCCTGATCTGATCCGTTCGACGGGGACGTGAGCCTCTGGTCGCTCGGGGCGTATGCCGTGCTCGGCGGGGGTGGACCCTGAGCGGAGGACGGGGCGACCCTGAGCAAGGGGATTTCCAGGGGCGGAGGACGTCGGGGTCGGGGTCGGGGGTGGGTCAGGGGGGTGGTGGGGACGATCTCCGATGCCGGGGTGTGTGGTTCGCCGGGAAAGTCGAACCATGACGAATCGACTTACGGCCTGGGGTTTCGCGGCGATCGCCGCGGGGGCGGCGGCCATGGTCACGGTGCATGTGGCATCGGATGTGAATCCGCTGTACGGGATGATCAGTGAGTACGCGTTCCATCCGTACGGGGTGCTCCTCGCGGTGTCGCTGACGTCGTTCGCGGCCGGGTCGGCGTTGTTCGCCATGGACCTGGCGCGGCGGGGGGCGCCGGCTTCGGTCGTGGGGCTGGTGACGGTGTGGAGCTGCTGCATGATGATGATCGCGGCGTTTCCCACGGACCGGCCCGGGGTGTCGCTGTCGATGTCCGGGGGGATCCACAGGTATGCGGCTTTCGCGGCGTTCGTGGTGATGCCGGTGGCCGGGTTGCTGGTGGCGGCGCACGGCGGGCGTCACGCTCGGCTGCTGCGCGGGCTCAGCGTCGCCGCGGGCGTGTTCCTCGTGGCGGTCCTGATTCCCTACGGGCTGCGGACGTTCGGCGTGGACACCGCAGCGGTCCCCGCCGGCCTCACCCAGCGGCTGGTGGTGGTCAGCGAGGTCGCCGTACTCGCCCTCATCGGAACCGCCATGATCACCGGACGCCTCGGAGCCACACCCGCACGCACACGCGTCACCGGCCGCCTGGCCACGCCCGCGGTGCACGCGGCGCGGTGAACGGCCGGGCCCGCGGTCTACGCGGCGCGGTGAGCGGCCGGGCCTGCGGTGCACGCGGCGCGGTGAGTCGCCGGACCTGCGGTCTACGCGGCGCGGTGAGCGGCCGGGCCTGCGGTGCACGCGGCGCGGTGAGCGGCCGTACGGCGTCCGGGAGGGGCGGCTCCGCGGGGGCGAGCCGCTCCTTCCGTGCGTGTGACTGGCGGCCGCTTCGGTGGGTACGGCCGGGCGGCCGCGTGGGGGCCGCTTCCGTGTGTGACCGGGCGGCCTCGCGGGAAGCGGGCCGCCCGGGGGTGGGTCAGATGAGGCCGAGTTGCTTGACGGCGTCGCGTTCCTCGGCGAGTTCGCGGACGGAGGCGTCGATGCGGTCGCGGGAGAAGGGGTTGATCGGGAGGCCCTGGACGATCTGCCATTCGCCGTTGCGGGAGATCGCCGGGAAGGAGGAGATGAGGCCTTCGGGGACGCCGTAGGAGCCGTCGGAGGTGAGGGCCACAGAGGTCCAGTCGCCTTCGGGGGTGCCGTTGAACCAGTCGTGGACGTGGTTGAGGGCGGCGTTGGCGGCAGAAGCGGCGGAGGAGGCGCCTCTTGCTTCGATGATGGCGGCGCCGCGCTTGGCCACGGTGGGGATGAAGGTGTCGCGGAGCCAGGGCTCGTCCACCTGCTCGGCGGCGATCTTGCCGTTGACCTCGGCGTTGTAGAGGTCGGGGTACTGGGTGGCGGAGTGGTTGCCCCAGATGGTCATCTTGGTGATGGCGGTGACGGGGACGTCGAGCTTCTTCGCCAACTGGGACAGGGCGCGGTTGTGGTCCAGGCGCGTCATGGCGGTGAAGCGGGCGGCGGGGACGTCGGGGGCGTGGGAGCGGGCGATCAGGGCGTTGGTGTTGGCGGGGTTGCCGACGACCAGGACGCGGACGTCGTCGGCGGCGTGGTCGTTGATGGCCTTGCCCTGGGGGCCGAAGATGCCGCCGTTGGCCTGGAGCAGGTCGCCGCGCTCCATGCCCTTGGTGCGGGGGCGGGCGCCGACGAGCAGGCCGACGTTGGTGCCGTCGAACGCGCGGTTGACGTCGTCGGTGATGTCGATGCCCTGGAGCAGCGGGAACGCGCAGTCGTCCAGCTCCATGGCGGTGCCCTCGGCGGCCTTCACGGCCTGGGGGATCTCCAGCAGGCTCAGCCGCACGGGCACGTCGGGGCCGAGCAGGTGCCCTGAGGCGATGCGGAAGAGCAGCGCGTAGCCGATCTGGCCGGCGGCGCCGGTGACGGTGACCTTGACGGGACGACCCTGCGACATGACGTTCCTCTACATGGGCTCTCGACGGTTATCCGAACAGCCGAAGGCTATCCGTTCGGCCGGCGGGACTTGTCACGCAGGGCCCGTGCCTGTGGACAACCGCGGGAAATCCACTGGAATTCTGATCGTGATCATCGTGGCGCGTCCGTTGACGACCGGACACGCCGGTCCTAGGGTTCGGGCCACCGCTGCCGTCGGCATGATCCCGGAGGTTCCCGTGCCCATGGTCGAAACCGTGCGAGGTCCGGTCGAGGTGGACACGCTCGGCCAGACGCTCATGCACGAGCACGTGTTCGTCCTGTCCCCTGAGCATGTCGAGAACTACGGCCGCGGCACCTGGTGGGACGAGGAACGGCGGGTGGCCGACGCGATCGCGAAGCTGCGCGCCGTCACCGCCAAGGGCGTCACCACCATCGCCGACCCCACCGTCTGGGGCCTCGGCCGGTACATCCCGCGCATCCAGCGCGTCGCCGCCGAGGTGCCCGGCCTGAACATCATCGTGGCCACCGGCTTGTACTGCTTCGACGAGGTGCCCCACCAGTACACCCACCGCGGCCCGGGGCTCCTGCTCGACATGCCGGACCCGATGATCGACGACTTCACCCGCGACATCACCCAGGGCATCGCCGACACCGGCGTGAAGGCCGCGTTCCTCAAGTGCGTGGTCGAGAGCAAGGGCCTGACCGAGGGCGTGGAGCGCATCTGCCGCGCGGTGGCCCGCACCCACGTGCGCACCGGCGCCCCCATCACCGTCCACACCGACGCCTTCACCCGCTCCGGCCTGCTCGCCCTCGACCTGTTCGCCAAGGAGGGCGTGGACCTCACCAAGGTCGTGGTGGGCCACGCCGGCGACTCCAACGACCTCGACTACTTGATGCGCATGGCCGACACCGGCGCCACCCTGGGCATGGACCGCTTCGGCCTGGATCTCTACAACCCCACCGCCGACCGCGTGGCGACGGTGGCCGCGTTGCACCACCGCGGCTACACCGACCGCATGGTCCTCAGCCACGACACCGCCTGCTTCATGGACTACTTCGGCCCCGCCTGGGACGACCTCCCCCTCGTGGCCCCCGACTGGCACTTCGACCACATCCACGACAACGTGCTCCCCGCCCTGAGAGAAAAGGGCGTCCCCGACTCCGCCCTCCACCAGATGCTGGTCGTCAACCCCCGGAACTACTTCTCCTGACCCGCACCACCCGCCGGCCGACCCGCCGCCGGTGGTGCTGGTGCCGGTGGTGCTGGGGTGCTCGCGCCGGCGGTGCTGGTAGGTGGTGGTGCCGGCGGTGGCGATGGTGCTAATGGTGGTGACAGGCCGTGACGGTCGATGGCGGGTGGCGGTGGGTGGCGGGTGGCGGTGGGTGGTGACAGCGGTGGGTGGTGACAGCGGTGGGTGGTGACAGCGGTGGGTGGTGACAGCGGTGGCGGTGGTGGCGGTGGTGGGTGGTGGCGGACCCGCGCCATACCGTGCCCGGCACGCGTCGGCGGCGGTGGGCGGCCGGTTGTCACCGGATCCGCGCCACACCCCGGCCGGGGTGTGGCGCGGCCGGGGTGAGCTCAGGCCCTTGTCCAGGCGGTCGGGGTGTGGCGCGGCCGGGGTGAGCTCAGGCCCTTGTCCAGGCGGTCGGGGTGTGGCGCGGCCGGGGTGAGCTCAGGCCCTTGTCCAGGCGGTCGGGGTGTGGCGCGGCCGGGGTGAGCTCAGGCC
>NZ_JBDPMD010000042.1:0-87040 GCF_039871875.1 Sphaerisporangium sp. B11E5
CCACCCCACCCACCCCCGCGGACAGCGACCACGCCTGGGCCCTCGCCGACGAACTACGCGGCTACCTGCGCCGCACCCTGCCCCCCGGACGCCGCCTGACCGCCACCTTGCGGCCACCCCGTCTGTGGCCGCCTACGTCCACCTACTCGCTCCAGGCCGAGGGGAGATCAGTTGCGCGGCTCTCGTGACGGAGTGTCGAATGGGACCGGCACTCGGTCGAGAGGTCGTGACCCCCTTGGAGAGGCGATGAGGCCGTCAGTCATCGCATTGGTCATGGTCCTGATGGTCGCGGGCTGTGCGACGCCGAGGCGAGACAAGATCACGGTCGCGTGCGGTGCGAGCGAGCGATGGTGCGCGATGATGGTCAAGAGGTTCTCCGACTCCACCGGTGTGGAGGCCGATTTCGTCCGGCTGTCGAGCGGGGAGGCACTGGAGCGGATCAAGGCCGCCAAGGCGGGGCAGGAGTTCGACGTCTGGCATGGCGGTGAGGCGTCCTCCTACGTGTCCGCCAAGATCCAGGGACTGCTGGAGCCGTACAGATCCAGGAATGCCGGTGAGATCCGGCCGGGGTGGGCTGATCGGGAGAACACCTGGAGCGGGGTCTACGTCAGCGTGCTGGGCTTCTGCAACAACACCAAGGAGCTGGCCAAGCGTGGCATGCGGCCGATCGGCTCCTGGGAGGAGCTGCTGGACGAACGGCTGCGCGGCGGCGTCGCCATCGCCCATCCGGCGACCTCCGGAACCGCCTACGCCGGCCTGTGGACGCAGATGGAGCTCAACGGCCGCGATCATGACGCCGCGCTCGGCTACATGCGCCGTCTCCACCCGAACGTGCTGAGGTACAACACCACCGGCGGCGCGGCCGCCTTGCAGGCGGCCAAGGAGGAGGTGGCCGTCGGCGTCGGCTTCTCCCATGACTGCGTCGCCGCCCAGGAGCAGGGCTATCCGAACCTGCACGTGACCTTCCCGCGGGAAGGCACCGGCTACGAGCTCGGTGGCGTGGCCGTGCTGGCCGGGGCCCACAACCCCGGCAGCGCACGCAGATACGTCGACTGGGCGCTGAGCGCGGCGTCCCAGCGGCTGGGGCCGCTGGTGAAGTTCTACGCCCCGCCCACCAACATCATGGTGCCGGCGCACTCCAAGGCGGTCGACCCGGCGAAGGTCAAGCTGGTCCCCTACGATGTGGAGGTCGCCGGGCGTGCCAAGCAGGCGCTCGTCGGCAGGTTCAGCGCCGAGATCGCCCGGCCGCCCATCGCCTCTTGATCTGGGCGGACGAGCCGCGGCGCCGGCGGCTCGACCGAGCTGCCGGCGAGGACGGGCCTATGAGCACCCCTCGAACTGCGGAACCGAGATCACCGACAGGTCGATGCCCGACCTGCCGAACCACTTGTCCAGCAACATGTGCGCCGTGCCGTCCTGGTACATCTGGGTGATGCCCTGGTTGAGCTCCTCACAGCCCTCGACGTCGCCCTTGCGAACGCCGATCGACGTGCGTTGCTCGTTGAACGTCGCACCGACCAGGTGCAGGTCGACACCCGGCCGGGTGAGCAGTCCCGCCAGGATCTGGCTGTTGGTGGAGATGGCGTCGATCCTGCCGTCCTTGAGCATCTGCAGGCAGACGTCGTAGTCGGGTGCGGGGACGGCGATCGCCTTGACCCGGCGCTCCTCGATGATCCGCTGCGCGATGTTCGTGCCGCGTACCCAGCAGATCCTGCGGCCCTCCAGGTCGCGGACGTCGCGGATGACGCCCTTGTCGGCGGGCCGTACCGCGATGTCCTGGAAGTCGACGTGGTACGGCCCGGCGAAGTCGATCACTCTCTTCCGCTCCGGGGTGACCGACATGTGGGCGACGACCAGGTCGGCACGCCCGTTCGTGAGCACGGTGAGCTGGTCGCCGGCCTTGATCTCCAGCCAGCGGATCCGCTTGCCCAGCCGGGAGACGAGGTCCTTGGCCACATCGATGTCGAAACCGTCGTAGGCGCCGTCCTTCCTCATGAAACTGATCAGCGGAAGATCGGAGCGGATGCCCACGGTCAGCTCGTCCTTGTCCACGAGGGATTCCGCCCGCGCGGTGCCGCAGGCGGTGAGCAGCAGGATCAGGCAGATCAGGAGTTTTCTCACCGATACTCCCTGAGCCGTGGCCAGATGCCGGCCAGGATGAGCAGGGCACCGGCGGCCAGCCCGGCGGGGACCGATCGCCACAGCGTCTCCAGGGCTACGTCGCCGCCGTCGATGGCGCGCTCGAAGCCGGACTCACGCCGCCGGATCAGTTCCTCCAGCATCTTGTCGTACCGTTCGTAAGTCTGGGTGAGCTCGCCGTCCCAGAACTTGATCGCCGCCTCGGCCGGCATGGTCCGCATCCGTGCGTCGGCCTGCTGGAACCTCTGGTAGACGGAGAAGAGGCGTTCCCGGTCCTGGCCCGTCACGCCGCCGAGCAGTCCCTGGAAGTTCACATGCAGCTTGCTCTGGTAGTCGGGCAGGCTGGTGGCCTCGATCGCGGCGATCGTCTGGGACTTGTCCAGGAAGGTGTGTTCGTAGGTGTCCCTGCGGAAGCGGTCGAGCAGGTAACGGCTCTGGTCCCCGTACATGCTCTTACTGATGGCTCGTGCTCTCGTCAGGGTGAGCACCGAGTCGAAGCCGCGGCGCTTGGCCTCCTCCAGTGCCTGGTCCTGCCGGTTGAGCAGAACCGTGCCGATCACCAGACCGGCCGCGGTCAGCACAGTGGCGACCACCAGGGCCGGCGCGAAGACCCGGCGGAACCTGCGGTTCAGGTACGCCTGAAGGCCCAGCAGGCAGGCCAGCGCGAGCACCCCGGTGACGACGACGGCGGAGCGGGCCAGCGAGGTGGCCGAGCGCTCGGCGGCGTGCGCGCGCCTGACGATCGTGCCGGCCTCCAGGGTCAGGTTGTAGGCCTGGGGCAGCAGTTCGCGGTGCATGAGGTCTGTGGCCTTCTGATATGCCTCGACCACATTGTCGGGCATATGTCCCGCGGTGTGCTTGGACTGGACGTCCAGCAAGCGGGCCTGTGCGGCCAGCCGTTCGTAGCGGCCCAGCCCTTCGATCAGCGACTCGACCGTGCGCCGCTCCGCGGGGTTGTCGAGGGCCAGCCGGTAGGCCTTGAGCAGGTTCTCGGAGATCTCCAGCCGCCGCTGGTCATAGCTGGACAAATCGGCCTGCTGCTGCGGGCCGTACTCCCTGCCCAGCAGCAGGGTCTCCGCCACCAGCGCGTCGATCTCCGACATCTGCCGATACAGGCCCGTGGTGGCGAGCACCTGCGGCCCGGCGTCATGCCCGATGGTCTGCAGGCCGGAGCCCGTGCTCACCGCGCCGGCCAGGATCGCGGCGAGCAGCAGCACGAGCGTCAGCAGGGACAGCCCGGCCAGCGTGCGCACGCGCCCGGGGACCGACTCCTTCCGCCAGGCCCGGGGCGACACCGTCACCGTCACGGACCGCCCCGGCGGGAGATGCCGGGATCATTGGTCTGCACCGCGCCTCCCGAGATCAACTCATGGCGGAAATCGAGCATGGCCGTAGGTGCGGCACGTCCGCAAGAGGCGGTGCCGGGTCGCCGGTGGTGCGGTTCGCCCGCCCCGCGGCGCCGTCCGCCCGCCGCTCCTCGGCGCCTGGGACGACGGGCCTGTTGGGTAACCCTTCCCATTCCGCCGGGGGGCGTGGGACTCCTAGTGTCCCTGCCATGAACGCGCACCTGATCGCGGCGCAACCCGCGGTTCTCAGTGATGTCGCGGCCGTGCTCGGGGAGGCGGTCGCCGGGCTGCCTCTCACGCGGGGGGCGGCCGTGTCGGTAGGGGACGGAGCCGCGGACGCCGCCGTCCACGAGTTCACCGCCCGGTGGTCGGAGCATCTGCGGGACCTGGGCGAGGTCATGGCGGTCACCGGGCGGCAGGCACGCCTGACGGCGATCGCGTTCCGGCTGGCAGGGGGGTGAGGGACATGGACGAGGACGCGGGGATGCCGGACGCGGTGCGCCGGGCGTCCGGCGACGCGGGGGCTCGCGCGTACGCGCTCGACGGGACGGGGCGGTCGCTCGCGGCGGCACGGAGCGGTCTGTTCGGTGCGCCCGGCACGTTCACCGGGCCGTGCGCGGACCGGTTCCAGGGCACGCTGGACGGGCTCAGCGCCCGGGTGCGCGCGGCGCGCACCGCCCACGAGGAGATCGCGGAAGCCCTGCGCAGGACCGTGGTGCCGATCCAGGAGGAGCAGCGGACGCGCAGAGCGTTGCGGCAGGCCGAGGAGCGCCTCGGCGAGGCCGAGCGTGCGCTCGCCACGGCGAAGGCGTCCGGGCCGGAGGGCGGTGTGGACGCGGCGGCGGTGGCGCGGGCCGAGCGTGACGTCGAGGAGGCACAGGAAGAGGTGCGGCGGGCGCGGCGGCGGCACGAGGAGGCCGACGAAGAGAGGCGGCGGGCCGTCCGGGCACTCGCGGTGGCGTGCCGGGCCGGCACGGTGTTCGGGCCGCTGCCCGTGGCTCCCGGCATGTCCGCCGGGGCGGCGGGGGCGGCGCTGACGACTCTTCTGGGGCCGCGGCTGCAGGACCAGCATTCCCTCAAGGACCCCCGCTCGCTCGGCCGCAAAGCGGGTGGCCGCGGGGCCACGCCGCAGGAGATCCGGCGGCTGAAGCGGAACGGGATGTCGCCCAGGGATCCGATGTTCTCGCTGCTGTACGCCACCCTCAAGGACTCAGGGGCCGTGCGGCAGGGGAAGGGCTGGGCACTCGGGTACCGGGAGTACCTGGTGAAGGCCGGGGCCGGACGCGTCGGCAACAGGTACGGTGTGCGGCTCGACGCGGCGGCGGCGCTCTACGCCCTGAAGTTCGGCGGGGAGAAGGACCTGCGCGCGGGGCCGTTGCGGGGGAAGGCCGGGCTGGACGGCCGGATCGGCGGGGTCGAGGCGTCCACCGAGAACGACGTGAACTTCGGCAAGGACGGCGGCCGTGTCGCCGCCGGCGGGGAGCTCTTCGGGGGCGCGAGGGTGGGCGTGCCCGTCGAAGCCGAACTGGGCCCGGTGAAGGCCATCGCCAAGCCTGAGGCCTGGGCCGGCGCAGGCGCCGCGGCGAACCTCGACGTCTCCTTCCAGGACGGGAAGTTCAAGTTCAAGGGCGCGGCCGGACTGGCGGCCGGCCTCGGCCTCAAGGTCACCGCCGGCGGTGAGATCGACGTCGCCGAACTGGCGGGCGACGTCGGCGACGGCATCGCCGACGGCGCCAAGGCACTCAAGGGGCTGTTCCGATGAGCACCACGGCGCACGTCCCCTCCGTCCCGGTCCGCGGGACCGGGGACACCGGCGTCCCTGTTCCGGCGGACACCACGGCGGCGGCGTCCCCCGGTGCCGGGGAGGCCGGGCCTGCCCGGACGGCGGTCGCCTGGCCGAACCTCGCGTCCCCCGGGCTCAGCCCCTTCCACATCGAGGTGCCCGCCGGGTGGACGGCGGTCGAACCTCCCGGGGCGCTCATCGCCTTCCTCGGCCCGGAGGCCGGGGGGTTCCGGCCGAACGTCGTGGTGTACGGGGAGCGGCTCCCGCGGGAGGTCACCCTTGTGGAGACCGCCGAGCAGGTGCTGTGGGAGACCGGGGCCGAGACCGCCACGGGGCCGCTGGCCGACGAGGACTTCCCCCTTCACGCGATACGTGAGGCCGTCGTCAGCGTGGACGGCAGGGAACTGCGGCAACTCGTCGTGGCGACCGAGGCGGGTGATCTGTCCCCGGGTGGGCTGCGGAGCGTGTTCGCGCTGCTCGCCACCCACCTGGCGTCGCGGACCCCGGCCGACGAGCCGGTGATCGTGGACATCCTCGCGTCGTTCACCTGTAACCGTGCGCCGGTGGACAAGGACCATGCACTGGCGGTCAATGACGAATCGTCGGATCAAAGTACGAATTGAGTGCGCCACCACAGAAAGCCGGCCTCATCGGTGTCCCTAGCCACCAGGCCGTTGTTCAACGGGAGGAGCACCTTTGTCACTGCAGCTCAAGCGCCTTGGGTCCGTCTTGGCCGCGACCGGAGCCGCCATCATGCTGGCGACGAGCCCGGCCGCCGCGTTCGCACCACCGTACGACCCAGAACCCACCGGACCCTATGCCCAGCCGGTGGACGCAAACGTTCCCAAACGAGGCTGCGCGACCACCTTGTCCGACCCCAAGAACGCCACCGGCAGCATCCCGGCGGTACAGGTCATCTACGCCTGGCACGACGGCGGCGGCAACAACTACGCCACCCACGCCCAGAACATCGCCAAAATCGTGGACCGCATGGACTGGTCACTCGACGAATCCACCAACTACGACCAGCACATCAACCTGAGTTGCCGCACCGGGTACGACACCAGCACGTACTCGGGGTACGCCCAGGCGCTCGTGGTACCCGAGAAGATCGAGAACGGCGTCATCGGCGGCGAGACCCCCGTGGACGTCATATCGGCGGACCTCGCGGCGGCGGGGTACGACATCTCCAACCGCCGCTACATCGTGTTCGAGGACTTCAACGGCACGGCCAACGCCTACTACGACCCGAACAACTCCAACATCGGCGTCGCGACCGCCGACGGGTGGGCCAGCGGCACCATGCTGCACGAACTGCTGCACCTCGGCCACCCGTCCTACGTCGACCACTCCAAGGTGACCGAGACGCCGGACGTGCTGAGCTACCCGGACGTGATGTCCAACCCGTACTACGACTGGCTGCTCGACCACAACTTCAACACCTACTACGACCCGAGCGAGACCACGGCGACGTTCTACACGGGCAACTATCCCGACACCCGCCTGGTCAACGTCGCCACGTGGCCGTACTTCACCACGCCCACCTGCTGTGACGTGGGATACAGCAACGACCTGCTCACCGCGCAGGAGCGCACCATCGAGGCACAGGCGCCCTACGGCACCCCCTCGGGCTTCACCGTCTCCGGCGGCGGCTGGATGCAGGTCACCCCACCCGGACCCGACTCCGGCACCTCGGCCCGCTACTACGACGGCCGCCGCTCCCTCACCATGAACGTCCAGTCCCACGCCAACGGCTTCGTCTCCGTCACCCGCAAACCCGCGGTGACGGCGGGCCAGCGATACAAGTTCTTCGCCTGGATGACCACCTCCACCTCCGGCAACGTGCGACTGCGCCTGTCCTGGTACAACTCCTCCAACACCCTGCTGTCCACCACCGACAGCTCCCTGTACGGCCTCACCACAAGCTGGGCCGAATACTCGGTCTCAGCACTCGCCCCCGCCAACGCCACCTCCGTCCAACTCTCCGTCATGAGCCCCTCCGGCCAGACCTTCGCCTACCAACTCGACGCACTCCAGCTCAACCACTGCAACAACGGCAAGACAACCGACGGCTGCCGCCTCAACGGCTGACCTGACCCCACCCCACCGCCCGCCCGGCCCCACTCAGCCGGGCGGGCGGCGGCGTGCCGGGGACGGCGGGCTTCAGCGTGCGGGCGGCGAGCACCCACGCGAGGACCAGCACCGCCGCCTGGATCTCAAGGGCGGCGAGTGTGGGGAGCACCCCGGCCAGCACCCCGGCGAGCATCATGCCGAGCGCCTGCTGGCCGTCGGACAACGCGACGAACGTGCTCATCACCCGGCCGCGCAGCCCTTCGGGGGTCGCCTCCTGCACCAGGGACAACCACCCCGCCATCAGCCAGACGCCCGGCACCCCGGCCAGGGTGAACAGCCCGGCGTAGAACCAGATCACGGCGGTCAGCGGCGTGAGGTTCCAGATGACCAGGCTGACCAGGGCGAAGAACAACAGCCCGTGGACGAGGAACTGGCGCGCCTCCAGCCTCCTCGCCATCCGCCCGGCCGCCGCGCCGCCGAGCAGCCCGCCGATCGCCTGCACGCCGCGCAGCAGCCCCGCCTCCGCCTCCCCTCCCCCGATCAGGTCCGTCACGAACAGCAGGAACAGGATCACGAACAGCCCCTGCGCCACCGACAGCAGGCCGAGGACGAGGGCGACCGCGCGGAGCCGGGCACTGGCGCCGACGGCGCGCAGCCCGGCCGGCAACTCACGCCAGAACGCCGGGCCGGGCGCCGGGACCGGGCGCGGGGCGCCGCTCACGCCCGCCGTCACGACGAGCACGACCGTCATGACGAGCATGCCTGCCGACGTCAGCGCGACGCCGCCCATGCCGGTGAAGCCGAGCAGGAAGCCGCCCACAGGACCGCCGGCCAGCCGGCCGAGGTTGCCGCCGAGGTTGACGGCCGCGTTGGCGGCGACCAGCCGTCCCGGCGGCACCAGAGTGGGCACCAGGGCGTTCTTCACCGACTCGAACATGCCGGTGAGGCCGGCCTCGGCGGCCATCACGAGGTACACGATCCACAGGTCGCGGACGTCGCGGACCAGCAGCAGCGGTAGCAGCAGCAGGGCCCGGGTGCCCGCGAGCCAGGCCATCAGCCGCGCCGGGCTCCACCGGTCGGCGACGACGCCGGCCAGCGGCGTGAGGACCAGGCTCGGCAGCAGCCCGAGCATCGCGACGGTGGAGGTGACCAGGGCCGACCCCGTGAGGGTGAGCGCGTGGAGCGGCAGCGCGATCAGCAGGGACCATCTGCTGACCTCGGTGCAGAAGCCCGCGGCCCAGACGCAGAGGAACCGCCGCCGCCGCAGCGGATCCGGAGGTCTCCCGTTCATGGTCTCGGCTCCGATCGCGGGTCGGGGGATTCGATCGCGGGCCGGGGGCCGCCCGGGTGCCGCCGCCGGCGCGCCTGGCGGGTAGCCCGGACCGCTCCCGCTCGTTCGCGCGGCGGGTGACGGGCACTCCGCCTCCTGCGCCCGGCGTGGTCGTCGGGACGCTACCGCTCGTGCGCCCCGGGGATCGGGAAGCCGTGCAGGACGTACACGACACGCTCCACGCCGGGGCGAGGCGGGCGCCGGCGTGCCCCCGCGGCGG
This sequence comes from Sphaerisporangium sp. B11E5, assembly GCF_039871875.1. Classification (NCBI taxonomy): domain Bacteria; kingdom Bacillati; phylum Actinomycetota; class Actinomycetes; order Streptosporangiales; family Streptosporangiaceae; genus Sphaerisporangium; species Sphaerisporangium sp. B11E5. The sequence continues at coordinate 8,892 of NZ_JBDPMD010000042.1, forward strand.
TGTACCTGTCGATGACCGCCTTCAGCTCGGAGTACATGCGGGCGAGTTCGTCGCTGGTCAGTTCCAGGGTGCCGTCGTTCATGAAGGCGGCGTCGCGCCAGGCGGGGTCCCAGTCCTTCTCGTGTGCCCGGAACTCCTCGATCAGCCGGAACTGCTCCCGGACGGCGCCGCCCCTCACCATGGTGGCGAGGGCGGCGGCCTCGGGGGCGTCGAGCACGCTGGAGGCGTCCCAGCCCACTCTCTTGCCGCTGAGCCGCCACCAGCGCTCCCGGCGGTCGCGGGCGCGCTCGGGCACCTCTTCGACGAAGCCGTACTGGTGCAACTGGTGGAGGTGGTAGCTCACCTGGGCGATGGGGGCCTCAACCGTGGCGGCGAGCTGCGACACCGAAGCGGTGCCGGCGTTCCTGAGCCCGTAGTACAGCCGGACCCTCATGGGGTGCGCGAACGCCTTGAGCACGGTGACGTCGTCGCCTCCGGCACCCGGCTCCCGGGGGCTCACGACGGCCGCCGGCGCGGCGGGCTGTGCACTCTCACACGACCGAACGTAAGGTCGCTACGGAGAGTTACTCAAGAATTCTTGTTCAATGTTTATTGACCTGTTATAAACGCGAAGGCGTCAGCGCTCCTTGCGGCGAAGGCCGTCCATCGCGAGGTCGAGGAGCCGCTCGGCCTGGGGACGCTGCTCGAGTGCGCGGGAGGCGAGGGCGATGCCGACGACGCACGCGAGCAGGTCGTCGGCGCCGACGTCCGGCCGCACGGTGCCGTCGGCGACGCCGGCCGCGAGCAGGGACGAAAGGGACTCCAGCATCAGCTCGCGGCTGTGGGCGCAGGGGTTGCGGCCGGTGTCGACGACGGCGCGCAGGGCGTCGGCCATGCCGTGCTTGGCGGTGGCGTAGTCGATGTACAGCCCCATCCAGGCACGGATGGCCTCGCGCGGCGTCATGGTGGCCAGCAGGACGGGGGCGGCGTCGCACAGCCGGGCGAGCTCGTTGCGGTACGCCGCCTCGACCAGGGCCTCGCGGGTCGGGAAGTTGCGGTACAGGGTGCCCGCGCCGACGCCCGCCTCCTTGGCGATCTGGTCGAGGTTGGCGTCCAGGCCCTGCTCCGCGAACACCCGCACGGCGGTGGAGAGGATCTTTTCACGGTTGCGCCGCGCGTCCGAGCGCAGCGGGCGATCCGGGTCCAGAGCGTTGACCACTCGGCGCTCCTTCCGTGTGTCCGGGAACGGGTTTGCTAAGTGGAGGCGTGTCCACTTAGCATCGAAGAAGTGGAGGGTCCTCCACTTCCATCTTAGATCGACCTCGCGCGTTCGCGGTCCCGTCGTCACGGCCGCACGTTCACGCCCGGGGAAAGGACAGCACGCGTGTCAGCACACAACGACCGGAACACCCGCGGCAACGCGCCGGAGGACCAGTCGCCGCCGAAGCCCGTCAACGAGAGAGCCGTCGTCGCCACCCTCGCCTCCACCGGCCTGGTGGCGGCGTTCATGATGACCCTGGTCACACCGCTGGTCCCCGAACTGCCGGCCATCCTCGGCGCCGCGCCGCAGGACGTGCAGTGGGTGCTGACCGTGACGCTGCTGGCGGCGGCCGTCTCCACGCCCATCGCCGGGCGCCTCGGCGACCTCTACGGCAAGAAGCGCGTCGTCCTCGTCCTGCTCGGGCTGGTCGCGCTCGGCTCGGTCATCGCGATCTTCTCGTCCTCGCTCGTCCCGCTGATCGTCGCCCGCGCGCTGCAGGGCACCGGCATCGGCGTCATCCCGATCGGCCTCAGCATCCTGCGCGACACGCTGCACCGCGACCGGCTCGGCGGGGGCATCGCCCTGGTCAGCGCCACACTCGGCGTGGGCGGCGCCGTCGGGCTGCCGCTGTCGGCCTACATCGCGCAGTACCTCGACTGGCACCTGCTCTTCGTGATGTCGGGCCTGCTGAGCGGCGTCGGCGCCCTGCTCGTCTGGCGGGTGGTCCCCTCGGGCGGGCCGCGGGACCGGGGGTCGTTCGACGTCGTGGGGGCGCTCGGGCTCGCCGCGGGCCTCGTGGCGCTGCTGCTCGGCGTGTCGGAGGGCAACGCGTGGGGCTGGACCAGCGCCGCCACGCTCGGCTGCCTCGCCGGCAGTCTCGTGATCTTCCTGGTGTGGGGCCTGTACGAGCTGCGCACCCGCAGCCCGCTCATCGACCTGCGGGTGGCCGCGCGCCGCACCGTGCTGTTCACCAACATCGCCTCGATCACGGTGGGCTTCGGGTTCTTCGGCACCGCGGTGATGTTCCCGCAGATCCTGGAGTCCCCCACCGCCACCGGCGTGGGCCTCGGGCAGAGCATGCTGGTCGCGAGCCTGTGCCTCATGCCGAGCGGCCTGGTCATGTGGGCGACCTCCCCGGTGGCGGCCCGCCTCACCAAGGCGCGCGGCCCCCGGCTGCCCCTGCTGATCGGCATCCTGCTCATCACGGTCACCTACGCCGTCAGCCTGGTGCTGATGACCGAGGTCTGGCACATGGTCCTCACCGCGATCCTCATCGGCTTCGGCGTCGGCTTCGCCTACGCCGCGATGCCCACGCTCATCATGAGCGCCGTGCCCGCCTCCGAGACCGCCGCGTCCAACGGCCTCAACGCCGTCATGCGCACCCTCGGCTCCACCGTCGCCAGCGCCACCCTCGGCGCCGTGATGGCCGCCCAGACCGTCACCGCCGGCCCGGTCACCACCACCAGCGCCACCGGCTTCCGCGTCACCTTCGTGATCAGCGCGGCCGTGACGATCGTCGGCGCCGTCTTCGCGCTCCTCATCCCCCGCCACCACCCCCCGTACCGCGACGCGAGCATCCCGGACGCCGACGACCTCGCCGCCGTCCCCGCCCCGCCCGCCGGCCGTGCCACCCTGGTCACCGCCGCCCCCCGCCGTGCCGCCCGTGGCCACCGCGGCAGGCACGCCGCCGCCCGGAACTAGGGCTCGCGCGCTTCCTCCGCCTTGCGGCGGGTCTCGGCCGCGCGGTGCGCCGCGCGGCCGTGCTCGCGTTCGGCGATCTCCAGGCGTTTGGCGAGGGACTCCTGGCGGGCGAGCGCCTCGCGGAGCCGCTCGCGCAGGCGGCCGGCCTCGCCGGTGACGTCCGCGTGTTCGCGGCGGGCCTCGTCCAGTTCCGCGGTCCACTCGGCCAGGGCGCGGGCGGCGGCGTCCGCTTCGGCGGCCGCGGCCTTGGCGCGCTCCTCCCGCTCCTTCCTGCGGCTCTCCTCCTCGCGCCGCCGCCGGTCCTCACGGGACCCGGTGCCCTTCTTCGGTGCGGGCCCTGGCTCCGGGGGGCGGCGCGGGGCCGGGCCCGCGGGGGCGAAGCCGACGTGCTTGCGGGGCTGGGCCAGGCGGCCCGCGCGCACCTCGTCGGACACGGCGGGGTCCATGGTGGCGGCGTACAGGGTCTCCTCGGCCTCCCGGGCGGCGGGCTCACGCAGGGGCCGCCCGGCGGAGGCGGCGAGCGAGGACATGGTGCGCATCAGGGTGGTGATGAGCTCCGTCCTGCGCTGGTCGAGCCCCGCCACCCGCTCCCCCGCCACCCAGGCCGCGCGCAGTTCCTCCCCGAGGTCGAGCAGGTCGTCCAGTTCGGGCGGGGCGGCACGCACCAGATGGTTGACCGCCCAGGCCGGCACGGTGGGCCGCCGCAGCACCGCGATCTCCTTGGCGAGCGCGGGATCGCCTCCCTGCTTGGCCTCGGCGGCCAGGCGGGCACGGGCGGCCGTGAACTCCTCGGGCACGAGCCCGTAGAGCTCGCCCGCCGCCGTCGCCACGTCCACACCGGCTCTTTACCCGCCAGGACTCCACCGCTCTCCGCACTTGCCGATTTATCGGCATTCAGTGGTCTAACGACAACAGGGGGCCGGGGTAGGGCGGCCGATATGACGAAGAAGAAGCAGCCGGAGGAGAAGCTCGGCGCCGGCGACGAGGTCACCTGGAGGAGCCACGGCACCACCGTGCCGGGCAAGGTCGAGCAGAAGATCACCGAGCGCACCGAGGAGGCCGGCCGGACGGTGGACGCCTCGCCCGACGAGCCGCAGTACCGGGTGCGCAGCGAGAAGAGCGGGCGGACGGCCGTGCACAAGCCGTCGGCGCTCCGGAAGAAGGGCTGAAGGGTGCCGGACGACCGGGACCGGACCGCGAAGGAGTTCCACGAGGCGGTCAACATGACCCCCGTCGAGCTGGAGCGGTGGCTGGCGACCGGCGAGTCCGAGTCCGCCGGGCAGCGGTCCGGCGACGAGGAATCGATCGGGCACCGGTCCGGCCGGCGGATCGTGTCGATCCTCCGGGAGTCGGACCGCGACCTCTCCGACGACGACTACGCGCACATGCGCAAGGTCGTGGGGTACGTGCGGCGGCACCTCGCCCAGCGCCCTGACGGGGACGTGACGGACACGCGGTGGCGCCGGTCGCTGATGAACTGGGGGCACGACCCGCTCAAATGACCAGGCGATCCGGGGCCGGCGCCACCGGCAGGGACGCGGGGGGCGCCGGATGACCCGGGCGATCCGGGGCCGGCGTCACCGGCAGGGACGCGGGGGGCGCCGGATGACCCGGGCGATCCGGGGCCGGCGTCACCGGCCGGGACATGAGGACGCCAGGTGGTCACGCGGGTCTGAGGCGGAACAGTTCCTCGGCGACCGAGACGCAGGGCGCGCCGAGTTCGTGGGAGGAGAAGATGTGGAGGTTCTCCTCGGTCTCGATCTCCAGCATGTCCCAGCGCAGGCCGTAGCGGGCGTTGCGGGCGACCCTGATGTGGGTGACGTCGCGCCAGGGCACCAGGTGGCGGGCGGCCATGCCGGTGACGACGGTCAGGCCGAGGTCGTCGGCGGCCAGGCGGACGGGGGCCAGGGTGTCGCGCACGGCGAAGCCGCCGAGCAGGAGGGCACCGCCCGCGCAGAGCAGCATGCCGCGGCGGTCCACGGCCAGCAGCACCACGGCGATCACCGCGAAGCCGGCCGCCCCCGCCCATTTGGCGATCGTGAACTCCCGCCGTACCCGCCACTGCCGCCGAACCTCGTGCATGCGTGCACGCTACCGCCACGCCGGCCCGTCCGGTTCACGCGTCCCGGCACGGCCGCCGGGTGCGCGGGTGGCGGCGGCTAGGGGATGAATCTTTCGTCTGGGACGCAGTGGGTCATGGTGAGGCCCGTCACGTCACGGGGCGGGTTCTTGCCCAGATGGGCCAGGCGGTCCTGCTCCTCCTCGGTCAGGGTCTGGCCGGGCAGGGGCTCCAGGTGGGCGACGTCCTCCGGTGAGATGCCGAGGGCGCTCCCCACGCGCAGGCCGAGGTCGTTCTCGGCCATCAGGAAGTGCCACACCATGCGCTCCTGCACGGGACGGGGGCACTGGAGCAGCGCGTTCCCGAAGTTGAGTACGAGGTCGTCGCGCTCCCACGGCTCCATCAGCAGGTAGCGCTGGCCGGCCTGCTTGTAGTCGTTGGTGCGCGGGACATTCCCGCGGGTGAGCCGGCCGGTGATCACCGGGCCCTGCTCCTTGTGGGACGGGGCGGGGGCCTCGCGGGGGCCGCCGAGGATGGACGGCTCGTAGTTGACGTGCGGGGACTCTCCCTCGTCGCCCTGCTCGTAGGCCATGAAGCCGTCCCGCTGGTTGGTGCGGACCTCGGCGTGCTTGGCGCGGTTGACCGGGAGCTGCAGGTAGTTCGGCCCGACGCGGTAGCGCTGGGTGTCGCTGTAGGAGAAGGTACGGCCCACCAGCATCTTGTCGTCGGAGAAGTCCAGCCCGTCGATCAGCACGCCGGTGCCGAACGCGATCTGCTCGCTGTCGGCGAAGAAGTTGCGGACGTTGCTGTTCAGCACCATCCGCCCCACGGGCAGCAGCGGGAAGCGGTCCTCCGGCCACGTCTTGGTGTCGTCCAGCGGGTCGAAGTCCAGTTCGGGGTGCTCGTCGTCGCTCATGATCTGCACGAGCAGCCGCCACGCGGGGTGGTCGCCCCGCTCGATGGCCGTCTGCAGGTCGCGGGTGGCGTGCCCGAGGTCCTCGGCCTGCACCTTCGCGGCGTCGGCCTCGGTCATGCTGCGTACGCCCTGCTCGGGCATCCAGTGGTACTTCACCAGGTGCGTCTCGCCGGCCTGGTTCACCCACTTGTAGGCGTTGACGCCGAACCCCTGCATGTGGCGGTAGTCGGCGGGGATGCCGCGCGGGCTGAACAGGTTGACGATCATGTGCATGCTCTCCGGCGTCTGCGACATGAAGTCGAAGATGCGGGCCGGGTCCTGCCGGAAGGTGACGGGATCGGGCTTGAGCGCGTGGATGACGTCCGGGAACTTGATCGCGTCCCGGATGAAGAACACCGCCAGGTTGTTGCCGACCAGATCCCAGTTGCCGTCCTCGGTGTAGAACTTCACGGCGAAGCCCCGCGGGTCGCGCGCGGCCTCGGACGAGTCCCGCCCGCCGATGACGGTGGAGAAACGCACGGCGACGTCGGTGCGCTTGCCGGGGGCGTTGAAGGGCTTGGCCCGGGTGTAGCGGGAGATCGGCTCGTCGCCGAGGTAGCCGGTCGCCTCGAAGTACCCGAAGGCCGTGATGCCCCGGGCGTGCACGACCCGCTCGGGGATGCGCTCGCGGTCGAAGTGGCTGATCTTCTCCAGGAAGTGGTAGTTCTCCAGCGTGGCGGGCCCCCGGGCGCCGACGGTGCGCTGGTGCTGGTTGTCGTATATGGGATGCCCCTGCCGATCGGTCAGCACCGGGCGCTCGTCACCCGGCCCGGCTCCCCTGTGCGGTGTCGCGGCCATGACGGCGTGTCCTTCCTGCCGCTGGTGGGATTTGGTCATCCCATGTCCGCCAATCGGTTGCGATAAGCCCACGAAAAGGTCAGAGAGGTAGATCTTTCGCGTGTGTCCCCATCCACCGGACGCACCCCTGGTCAACGGCGGCATATGGCGCCACGCACGGCCCGTCCGCCGCACGAAGCCGCCCTCCGCGGGACAGCGAACCCCGCCCACGGCATCGAGAAAGCGTCAGGAACTGGTAGGAAGGGATGCACGCCTGCCATGAAACCCGCAGGCCGAAGGAGTTGATCATGCAACATGGGGCCGAGCCGCAACCGGGGCTCGTCGTCTCAACCCACAAACGAGACGGCTTCATCATCGTCAACGCCGGAGGGGATCTCGACTACCGCTCCTCGGCCGCGCTACGGACGGGGCTCGCCACCGCCTGGGACGCCCCCGGGATCACGACGCTCGTCCTGGACCTGACCGAGGTCGCCTTCTGCGACTCCGTCGGCCTCAGTGAGCTGATCAGCGCGCTCCGGCACAGCCGCGACACCGGCGTGCCGCTCCGGGTGGCCGGCGTCCAGGGCACCCTCCTGCGCATCCTGACCATCACCGGCCTGACCGAGTCCTTCGACATCTACGACGACCTCGACGCGGCGCTCGGCCGCGTCCCCGGCGGGCAGGGGCCGGACGGCGGCGCCGCGGCGCCGGGGCCCGAGGCCGGGGACCGGCAGGCTGTCGACGGATCGCCCTCCGCCGTCACCGAATGGCGCCTCCGCCCGCCGGACCCGGGAGACCTCGTCCCGGCCACCTGACGATCAGAAGCGGACCTCGTACTCAGGGGAACGGCGGCGGCCGGGCTGGCCCGGCTCGGTGACCGGCTCCACCTTGCGGATGTAGCCCGCGCCCTCCAGCAGGTCGAGGGCGGGCACCATCGCCGCGACGGTCTTGAAGCGGCGCGCCATGCGCCGGAAGACGTCCCGCCGCCGGAACCGCTCGGCGCCGATGCGGCGCAGGCAGTCGAGCAGCGCCCTTGCGTCGTCGGGCAGCGCGTCGTCGGAACGCACGGGCGGGGCGACCGAGATGATCTGCATCCGAGAGGCGCTCTCGTTCCTGATCCGGGAGATCTCCAGGATCAGGTCGTCCAGGTCGACCAGCATCCGGGTGGCGGCCCGGAAGCGTTCGAAGTCGTCCTGGATCGTCAGCAGGCGCTCGGTCTCCTGGCGCAAAGCTTGTCGCATGGCTGAATAATGTCATTTTTGGCATTTATGGCAACACCTCGGCGGGAGACCCGGGTGACAACTTCTCCCACCCCCACGGTCTCGGCGGCCTCTGCCCGGCCCAGGGCCTCGCCGCCGGACCGAGCGCCACCGTGGACGAGCGGCACGCGCCTCACCCCGGCGGAGCCGCGGGCGGGGCGCCACCACCCCGACCCGTCCCGCTCAGTCGTCGGTGCGGGCGGTGGTGCCGTCCGCGCCGGCGGGGACGGGCGGGGGCGGCTCAAGGGCGTACGCGACGGCGGTCTCGACGTCCAGGGTGCGGCCGCTCTGGAAGGCCGCGGTGAAGGCGGCCGCGCCGAGGCCGGTGCGGGCGAGGTCCTCGGTGGCCTCGCGGACGTCGTCCGGCGGGGAGATCGACACGCGCAGCCCGAAGCTCAGCTCGATCAGCTCGCCGACGCCGAGGAGCCGGGCCGCGCGCTCCATGTCGCGGCGCCGCGCGGCCGCCGCGGCGAGCGCCGACACGGCCGTCGCCATGCCGAGGCTGTCGCGCAGCAGGTGCTTGGCGCGCAGGGACGCGCGGAAGAACCGGGCGGCCGACGCCGCGTCACCCTCCTCCAGCTCGATGAAGCCGCGCACCCAGTCGCCGGAGGACCGCATCCAGATGTCCCCGAGCGAGTCGCAGAGCGACCGGTGCCGCCGCAGCCGGGCCAGGGCCTCCTCGCGGCGCCCGAGCCGCGCGAGCACGTACGCCTCCCCCACCAGCGCCGTCGCGAGCCCGGCCCCGAGGTCGCCGCCGTCCTCGTGGGTGCGCCTGGCCCGCTCGAACATGCCGAGCGACTCCGGCAGGTACCCCCAGCGCATGCCGGTGGTGGCGCAGCACGCGGTGGCCCAGCCGGCGGACGCGCGGTCCAGCTCGGAGAACGACCGCGTCATGCACTCGGTGGCGAGGTCGTTGGCCTGATCGAGGTCGCCCTGCACGTCGGCGAGCCAGGCACCCACCCACAACGCGCGGTTCACCCCCGCCCCCGGCGGCACGTCGGGCGCGTGGGACAACGCCGCCCGCAGGTAGCGGCGCCCGTCGGAGACGAAGCCGCAGGCCATCCACAAGTACGCGAGCCGCCCCGCCATCTCGACCCCGGCCGCGTGCTCGGCCGGGTCGCCGAGGGAGAAGTCGAGCGCGGCCCGCAGGTTGGGCAGCTCGTGGGTCATGCGGGTGTGCCAGTCGACCTGCGCCGGCCCGAACCACTCGCGGTCGAAGCGCCGCGCGAGGGCCAGGTAGTGGTCGCGGTGCCTGCGCCGGGTCTCGCGCTCCAGCCCGAGCCGCCGCAGCCATTCGCCGCCGTACTCGCGCATCGTGTCCAGCATCCGGAACCGCACGGCCCGCCCGGACACCGCGCGGTGCACGATCGACTTGTCGACCAGCCGCAGCAGCACGTCCTCGACGTCCTCGCGCCGCACGCCGCCGCCGGAGTCGGGGTCGGCGCACACCTCCTGCGCCGCGGTCAGGTCGAAGTCGCCGGTGAAGATGGACAGGCGGGCCCACAACATCCGTTCCACCGGCTCGCACAGCTCGTGGCTCCACCCGATCGCCATGCGCAGCGTGCGGTGCCGCCGCACCGGCGTGCGGGTGCACCCGGACAGCAGCCCGAAGCGGTCCTCGATCCGCCCCATGATCTGGTCGAAGGACAACGTGCGCAGCCGGGTCGCGGCGAGCTCGATGGCCAGCGGGATGCCGTCCAGCCGCCGGCAGAGCAGCGCGACCTCCGGCGTCGGCACGAACCCCGGCATCAGACTGGCCGCGCGGTCCGCGAACAACGTCACGGCCTCCGGGTGCTCCCCGCCCGCGGCCCCCTGGGACCGCTCGTCGATCGGCAGCGGCTGCACCTGGTACGTCGACTCCCCCGCGACCCCGAGCACCCGCCGGCTGGTCACCATGATCCGCAACTCCGGCGTGGCCTCCAGCAGCCCGCCCACCAACGGCGCCGCGCTCTCCACCAGATGCTCACAGGTGTCCAGCACGAGCAGCGACCGCCGGGACGCCAGGAACTCCCGGAGCGCCGCGTCCGCCGTCAATCCGGCCTTCCCCGGCACCTGGAGCGCCGAGCAGATCGCCTGCCCGAGAAGCTCCGGCTTGCGCACCGACGACAGTTCGACGAACCATATCCCCCCGGGAAACCGCGCCCGCAGCCCACGGGCCACCCGCAGAGCGAGCCGCGTCTTCCCCACGCCGCCCACCCCCGTGAGCGTGACCAGGCGCGATCCGTCCAACGCCCGCACGACCTCGGCGGCTTCTTGTCGCCGCCCGACAAAACTCGTCACCTCCGCGGGCAGACCGCCCGCACCCTCACCAGCAGGCACACCCCTCGCCGCCCTACGTCACCCCGGCTCCAGATGTCCCGCAATAGTAAGTCACGCTCACGTCTCAGGAAAGATCTCGGATAACCCGTGCACATTCTTTTTCCCCGCCGCGCGCCCCGCCCCTGACCTCCATGTAGACAGCTGATTTCGGCCTGTGTAAAATCATCGGGTCATCCCGGCGGTGGCCGCGCATTCGCGTAAACCGCACCACGTCCGGTTCATCCGCGTGGGCGAATTCCCTTCGTGGACGTTCCCGAGCCGGGGGCGTTCACCCTTCTTCCGGGTCTTCCTGCCACGCCACGGCAGATCACCGGCGCACCGGCGGCATCGGCCCACGCCGGGTAAGGGATCAGGTACATCGTGGTGCCGCCCGGCCTCCATACCCTGACCGCCGTACCGGCGAGCGTCTTTGTCTATCCCCTTCACCGATGACGTCGCAACTGAAATAGATTTTCCTTACTATCCGTAATCGACCCGCGGGACGGATGCGCGGAGGGTGATCGTAAGCGGAATGACCACTTTCCGCGCCATACTTTTTCCGTCTCCCCCCGGATCGGGCGCCGCACCGCTTTCCGGAAGCCGTCCAGCCCACCACGGCACGGTGCGCACGGCCAGGGCGTAGGGGTACCCGCGATCCCGACAAATAGCCCAGAAGCGCACATATATCCATGTTGCCGTGCTTGCAGGAACTTTCAGAAAAGTATTGCATAGCCCGCAAGATCTGAGTAACTTCCGGGCAACGCCTGTGAAATACGACATTGGAGGCCCCGTGGTCCGGCCGCCCCGCTCATGGTCCGTCAAGTGGTCGCGTGCGCGAGGGGGACGGGGAGCGGCGGCCGTCGCCGCCCTGCTGACCGGGGTGAGCCTGCTCGCGGGCACACCCGGGGCCACGGCGGGTACCGGTCCGGCGGAGGCGCCGGCCACCGCCCGGCACCAGGAGGACGCGCCGGTGGTGTCGGCGTTACGGCGTGGGGCCGGGCCCGGGGACGCGGAGCTGGCGCGGGACGCGCCTCGGGGGGATCTGTCGCGGGAGCGGTTCTACTTCGTGATGACGGATCGGTTCGCCAACGGGGACGCGGGGAACGACCGGGGCGGGCTCGCGGGGGATCGGCTGGTCAACGGGTTCGATCCGTCCGACAAGGGGTTCTATCAGGGTGGGGATCTGGCGGGGCTGATCTCGCGGCTGGACTACATCAAGGGGACGGGCAGTACCGCGATCTGGCTGACGCCGTCGTTCAGGAACAGGGCCGTCCAGGGCAGCGGGGACGACGTGTCGGCGGGGTACCACGGGTACTGGATCACGGACTTCACGTCGATCGATCCGCATCTCGGGACCAACGCGGACATGAAGCGGCTGGTGCGGGAGGCGCATCGCAAGGGGATGAAGGTCTTCTTCGACATCATCACCAACCACACGGCCGACGTGGTGGATTACCAGGAGAAGACCTACACCTACCGGACGAAGGCCGCGTATCCCTATGTGGACACCTCCGGGCGGCCGTTCGACGACACGGACTTCGCGGGTGAGGACACGTTCCCCGAGGTCGACCTCGGCTCGTTCCCGTACACGCCGGTGGCGCGGACGGGGGGCAAAACCCCGGGGTGGCTGAACGATCCGGCGATGTACCACAACCGGGGGAACTCCTCGTTCAGCGGCGGGGAGAACGACGAGTACGGGGACTTCTCGGGGCTGGACGATCTGTGGACGGAGCGGCCCGAGGTCGTCCGCGGGATGATCGACATCTACCGGACGTGGGTGAAGGAGACCGGGATCGACGGGTTCCGGATCGACACCGCCAAGCACGTCGACATGAAGTTCTGGCAGCGGTTCGCGCCGGCGCTGGACGGGTACGCGGCCAGGCTCGGCAACGACCGGTTCTTCATGTTCGGGGAGGTGTACTCCGGGGACCCGGCGGTGACCAGCAGATACTCGACGCGGGGCGGGCTGGACGCGACGCTGGACTTCCCGTTCCAGGAGGCGGCGCGGTCGTTCTCCGGGGGCACGGCGGGGGCGGCACGGCTGGCGCTGCTCTACGCGGGGGACGATCGGCACACCAAGCCGGACGCGGGGGCGCAGTCGCTGCCGACGTTCCTCGGCAACCACGACATGGGGCGGATCGGCAGGTTCGTCAGCCAGGACAACCCGGGGGCCGCGGACGCCGAGCTGCTGCGGCGGGACCTGCTGGCGCACGAGCTGATGTACCTCACCCGAGGCCAGCCGGTGATCTACTACGGCGACGAGCAGGGCTTCACCGGCAAGGGCGGCGACAAGGACGCCCGGCAGTCGATGTTCGCCTCCCGCACCGCGAGCTACCTCACCGACGACCTGATCGGCACGGCCGCCACCCACGCGCAGGACAACTACGTGCCCGCGCACCCGATCTACCAGGGAGTGAAGGCGCTGGCCGCGCTGCGCGACGCGCACCCCGCGCTCGCCGACGGCGCCCAGGTGGAGCGGCTCGCCGAGGGCGGACTGTACGCCTTCTCGCGGATCGCCGCCAAGCAGAAGGTCGAGTACGTCGTCGCCGTCAACAACGCCGAGACCGCCGCGACCGCGGACGTGCCGACGTACTCGGCGGGCATGGCCTTCACCAAGGTGTACGGCGAGGGCCCGGCCTCGGCCACCTCGGCGGCGGACCGCGCGCTGCGGCTGACCGTGCCGCCGCTGTCGGCCGTGGTCTACCGCGCCGCGGCGCCCCTGGCCGCCCCGGCGGCGGGCCCGGCCGTGGCGGTGGTGCTGCCCGGCGCCGAGCTCACCCCGCCCGCCGACGGCCGCGTGCCGGTGTCCGCGACCGTGCCGGGCACCGGGTTCGACCAGGTGACGTTCGCCGCGAGGACCGGGAACGGCCCCTGGACGGTGCTCGGCACCGACGACGCCCCCACGATGGTGGACGGGCGGCGGCTGTTCCGCGTGTACCACGACCTCACCGATCTGGCCCCGGGCACCGAGGTCACCTACAAGGCCGTCGTGAAGGACTCGTCGGGCCGGTTCGCCTCCGCGTCCGCGGACGCCACCGTGGGCACGCCGGAGGACCCGCAGGAGCCGGGCGCGGTCACCCGGGACTGGCTGGTGGTGCACGACAAGCGGGCCGACCCCGACGGCTGGGGCCTGCACGTGTGGGGCGACGTCGAGCAGCCCACCACCTGGGACGCCCCGCTGCCGCTGAACGGCGAGGACGCCTACGGCAGGTTCGCCTGGATCAAGCTGAAGCCCGGCGCGACCAGCGTGGGGTTCATCGCGCACAAGGGCGACGAGAAGGACGGCGGCGACCGGCTGGTCAACCCGGCGAGGAACGGCGAGGTCTGGCTGGCGGAGGGCAAGCCCGACACGTACACCTCCCGGGCCGCCGCCCAGGGATTCGCGACGATCCACTACCACCGCCCGGACGGCCGGTACGACGGCTGGGGCCTGCACCTGTGGGGCGACGCCATCGCCGACGGCGTGGGCACCGACTGGGCGGCGCCGCGCATGCCGGACGGCACCGACTCCTACGGCGCGTTCTGGCGCGTCCCGCTGAAGGACCCCGCCGCCCCGCTGAACTACATCGTGCACAAGGGCGACACCAAGGACCCCGGCCCTGACCAGTCGTTCGTGCCGGCCACCCGCCCCGAGGCGTACGTCAACTCGGGCGGCACGGCGATCCACCCGACCCGGGCCGCCGCGGAGAACGTCGCGATCCTGCATTACCGCCGCGCGGACGGGAACCACGACGGCTGGGGACTGCACGTCTGGAGCGGCGCGGCGAACCCCACCGAGTGGGCCGCCCCGATCCAGCCGGCCGGGACGGACCGCTTCGGCGTCTACTTCCGGGTGCCGCTCGCCGAGGGGGCGACCAGCCTGAGCTACATCATCCACAAGGGCGACGCGAAGGACCTGCCGGACGACCAGTCACTGGACCTGGCCGCCACCGGCGGCGAGGTGTGGCTGCTCGCCGGCACCCCCGGCCACCTGCTGCCGCAGCCGCCGGCCCGGGGCGCCGACGCCGACCTGTCCAAGGCCAGGGCCCACTGGATCGACCGGAACACCGTCGCCTGGAACCTCACGCCGTCCACCTCGTCGGTGTACGCGCTGGCGTTCTCCCCCAAGGGCGACATCGCCTACGAGGACGGCGACCTCACCGGCGACATCCATCTCGTCCGCCTCACCCCGGGAGCCGGGCTGACCGAGGCGCAGAAGGCGAAGTGGCCGCACCTGGCCGCCTACGCCACGTTCACGGTGGACCCCAGGGACGCCGACCTGGTGCGCACCGCCCTGCGCGGCCAGGTGGTGGCCCTGGAACGGGGCGCGTCGGGCGCCCTGCTCACCGCCACCGGCGTGCAGATCCCCGGCGTCCTCGACGACCTGTACGCCGCGGCCGCGGGCGCCGCGCTCGGCCCGGTCTGGACGTCCGGCACGCCGCGGGTGTCGGTATGGGCGCCGACCGCCGCGAAGGTCGAGCTGGCCCTGTACCGCGACCCGCGCGGCGGCACCCGCACGGTGCACGAGATGCGGCGCGACGACGCCACCGGCGTGTGGTCGGTGCGCGGCGCGCCGTCCTGGAAGGACCGCTACTACACCTTCCTGGTCGGCGTGTACGCCCCGGCGGCGGGCGGGGTGGTCGTCAACGAGGTGACCGACCCCTACAGCGTGTCCCTGGCGGCCGACTCGGCGCGCAGCCAGCTCGCCGACCTGTCCGACCGTGCGCTGCGGCCCGCCGGGTGGGGGTCGCTGCGCAAGCCGCCCGCGGTGCCGCAGGGCCGGGCGTCGGTGTACGAGCTGCACGTGCGCGACTTCTCCGCCTCCGACGCCACCGTCCCGGCGGACCGGCGCGGCACGTACGCGGCGTTCACCGGGAACTCGGCCGGCATGAAGGAGCTGCGGTCGCTCGCCGCCGACGGCCTGACCCACGTGCACCTGCTCCCGGCGTTCGACATCGGCAGCGTGCCCGAGCGGCGCGCCGACCGCACCGAGCCGGACTGCGACCTCGCCGCGATGCCGGCCGACTCCGACCAGCAGCAGGCCTGCGTGGCCCGCACCGCCGCCAAGGACTCGTTCAACTGGGGCTACGACCCGGTGCACTACACGGTGCCCGAGGGTTCGTACGCCTCCGACCCCGACGGCACGCGCCGCATCGGCGAGTTCCGCGACATGGTGGCCGGGCTGAACGGCGCCGGGCTGCGGGTGGTGATGGACGTCGTCTACAACCACACCTACGCCGCCGGGCAGGACGCCAAGTCGGTGCTGGACCGCGTCGTGCCCGGCTACTACCACCGGCTGCTGGAGGACGGCACGCTCGCCACCTCCACCTGCTGCGCCAACACCGCCCCCGAGCACACCATGATGGGCAAGCTCGTCGTCGACTCGGTGGTCACCTGGGCCAGGGAGCACAAGGTGGACGGCTTCCGCTTCGACCTGATGGGCCACCACCCGAAGGCCAACATGGTGGCGGTGCGGGCCGCGCTGGACAAGCTCACCCTCGCCAGGGACGGCGTGGACGGCAAGGCGATCGTCCTGTACGGCGAGGGCTGGAACTTCGGCGAGGTGGCCGACGGCGCGCGGTTCCCGCAGGCCACGCAGGCGAACATGGCGGGCACCGGCATCGGCACGTTCAACGACCGGCTGCGCGACGCGGTGCGCGGCGGCGGCCCGTTCGACGGCGACCCGCGCGTCCAGGGCTTCGGCTCGGGGCTGGCGGGTGCCCTCAACGGCTCCCCCTCCAACGGCGACGGCGGGCAGCAGGCCGCCCGGCTGCGCCACTACGAGGACCTCATCAAGGTCGGGCTGAGCGGCAACCTGAGGGACTACCGCTTCCCCGGCTCCTCCGGGCAGGAGGTGACCGGCGCGCAGGTCGACTACAACGGCTCCCCCGCCGGGTACACCGCCGCGCCCGGCGAGGCGGTGACGTACGTGGACGCGCACGACAACGAGACGTTGTTCGACGCGCTGGCCTACAAGCTGCCGCAGTCCACGCCGATGGCCGACCGGGTACGCATGCAGTCGCTGTCGCTGGCCGCGGCCGTGTTGTCCCAGGGCACCGCGTTCCTGCACGCCGGCAGCGAGCGGCTGCGCTCCAAGTCGCTCGACCGCAACTCCTACGACTCCGGCGACTGGTTCAACCGGCTGCTGTGGGACTGCGCGGCGGGCAACGGCTTCGGCGGCGGCCTGCCCCCGGCCGGGGACAACGAGCCCAAGTGGCAGTACGCCCGCCCGCTGCTCGCCGACCCGGCGCTGAAGCCGGACTGCGCGGCGATCGGCGCGGCCCGGGAGCGGTTCGGCGAGCTGCTGCGGGTGCGGGCCTCCTCCCCGGCGTTCGGGCTCGGTTCCCTGGCCGAGGTGCAGCGGCGCCTGTCGTTCCCCGTGCAGTCCGGGGACCCGGGGCTCATCGCCATGCACCTGGACACCACCGGCGCCGACCCGAGGTGGACGTCGATCACCGTGGTGTTCAACGCGACCCCGGGCGAGCGGACGGCGGCGGTGCCCGCGCTGCGGGGCGCCGCGGCGGCGCTGCACCCGGCGCAGGCGTCCGGCGGCGACCCGGTGGTCAAGCGGTCGGCGTTCGACCCGGCGACCGGTTCGATCACCGTGCCGGCCCGCACGGTCGCGGTCTTCGTGCGGTAGCCGCACGCCCCGAGCGCAAGGCGCCGGGCCGGGTGCCGCGGCACCCGGCCCAGCGGGGAACCCGTCCATCGAGCCTGGAGGCCCCCCGCGTGAGATCCCGCACATCAGCCCTCCGCCCCCTCGTCGCGTCCGGCGCGCTGATCGCGTGCCTGCTGGCCCTGCTCACCGTGCCCCTGGCGTCCCCCGCGCGGGCCGCACCGCCGGGCACCAAGGACGTCATCGCCAACCTGTTCGCGTGGAACTGGCCGTCGGTGTCCGCCGAGTGCACCGACGTCCTCGGCCCCGCCGGGTACGGCGGCGTGCAGGTGTCACCGCCGCAGGACTCGCTGAAGCGGGCGGGCACCCATTCCTGGTGGGAGCTGTACCAGCCCGCCGCCTACGATGTGAACGGCCGCCTCGGCACGCGGGCGCAGTTCTCCTCGATGGTGCAGGCCTGCCACGCCGCCGGGGTCAAGGTGTACGCCGACGCGGTGATCAACCACATGACCGGGCAGGGCTCGGTGTCCTACGGCGGCCGCGGCTTCACCAAGTACGACTACCCCGGCACGTACTCGGGGGCCGACTTCCACTACTACCCGGGTGCCTGCGGCAACTCCGACAACCTCATCCATGACGGCGACTACGCCGGCAACGCGAACAACGTGCAGCGGTGCGAGCTGGTGGGGCTGGCCGACCTGGACACCGGGGCCGAGTACGTCCGCTCCCGCATCGCCGCCTACCTCAACGACCTGACCTCCCTCGGCGTGGACGGCTTCCGGATCGACGCGGTCAAGCACATGAGCCCGGCCGACCTGTCGTCGATCTACGGGCGGCTCACCGGGTCGCCGTACATCTTCCAGGAGGTCATCTACGGCGCAGGGGAGGCCGTGCAGCCGAGCCAGTACACCGGGCTCGCCGACGTGCTGGACTTCCAGTACGGCCGCTACCTGAAGGAGAAGTTCGAGGGCTCCGTCTCGGACCTGCGGACCTTCGGGGCCACGTGGGGCGGCATGCAGCCGAGCGCCAAGGCCGTGACGTTCGTCACCAACCACGACACCGAGCGCAACGGCTCCACCCTCACCTACAAGAACGGCGCGACCTACACCCTGGCGAACGTCTTCCAGCTCGCCTGGCCGCACGGCGCGCCGCAGATCTACGACGGCTTCACGTTCACCGACAACGACTCCTCGCCGCCCTCGGACGGCAACGGCTACGTCACCGCGGCGAACTGCTCGTCCGGGTGGACCTGCCTGCACCGGGACGCGGCGGTCAACGCCATGGTGGGGTTCCGCAACGCGGTGCGCGGCACCGTGGTGGCGAACTGGAGCGCGCCGAACGCCGATGTCATCGCGTTCAGCCGCGGCACGGCCGGGTGGGTGGCGATCAACAACGGCGGCGGCGCGCACACCGGGTCGTTCCCCACCGGGCTGCCCGCCGGGACGTACGCCAACCTGCTCGGCTCCGGCTCGGTGACCGTGGGCTCGGGCGGCACGGCCACGGTGACCGTGCCCGCGAAGGGCGCGGTGGCGATCCGCACCGGCGGCTCCCCGCCCGCGTCGATCTCGACGTCGTTCAACGTGGACGCCACCACCTTCTGGGGCCAGAACGTGTTCGTGGTCGGCAACGTGCCCGAGCTCGGCTCGTGGAGCCCGGCGGCGGCGGTGCCGCTGTCGTCGGCGACCTACCCGGTCTGGCGCGGCACCGTGGGGCTGCCGCCCGGCACGGCGATCCAGTACAAGTACATCAAGAAGAACCCGGACGGCTCGGTGACCTGGGAGAGCGATCCGAACCGCTCCTTCACCACCCCCGCCACGGGCACCGCGACCAGGAACGACACCTGGCGCTGACCCGGCACCCGGCCACGCCCTTCCGCTGCCATATCCCCATATGCCTGGCATTTCTTGTGATTACCGGCGTATCGACGGAGTGAGACGCCGGTCATCGCAAATTTCCGTCGCGACATGGGGCTGAAACGCGGCTGTGTGACCCTTCTGGCAGAGATCGTCAGAGGGAGTTCCACAACGGGGAGGCGAGTGAGGATGGCGTCCATCTTCGACCAGGTCGGCGGGCCCCCCGCGGTCTCCGCGGTCGTCGACGAGTTCTACTCGCGCGTGCTCGCCGACCCCACCCTCGCGGGCTACTTCACCGGCATCGACGTCATCAAGCTGAAGGCCCACCAGCGCAGCTTCGTGGCCGCCGCGCTCGGCGGCCCGCAGGAGTACCGGGGCCGCGGCATGGACGAGGCGCACGCCGGCCTCGGCATCACCCCCGACGACTTCGACACCGTGGTCACCCACCTGGCGGGCGCCCTCGCCTGCCTCGGCGTGCCGGACGAGACGATCGTCACCATCGCGGGCACGCTCGCGCCGCTGAAGGCGCAGATCACCGGGGACCAGGCCGCGGCCTGAACGGTCAGAGCCGCAGCCGCGCGTACAGCGGGGCGTGGTCGGAGTCGGCGGCGTCCTTGCGGGCGCCGGGGTCCTCGGTGACCGACGGGAGGCCGTGGCCGACGACCGAGCGCATCTCGTCCACCTTGTCGAGCAGGGCGCGGCTCACCATGATGTGGTCGATCAGCTCGCCGCGCCCGTGGTGCACCCGGGAGAAGCCCTCCCCCTCAGGGAGCATCGAGTACAGGTTCCACAGCCGGGAGGCGTCGCCGCGGTCCGGGCGGAACGCACCCGGCGTGCCGAGCTCCGAGCCGGGCGGGCCGAGCACGATCTGCGTGGTGGCGGCCTGCGGCTCGTCGTTGAAGTCGCCGACCACGACCACCGGCCGCCGCTGCCCCTGACCGTCCATCAGCCGGTCCGCCATGCCGCGCAGCGTGGTGGCCTCCGCGGCCCGCCGGTACAGCGCGTAGGCGCCGAACCGGGCCCGCTCGCCCTCGTCGCGCGGCTGGAACCGGCCGCCGGGGAAGCTGAGCAGCTTGGACTTCAGGTGCACCACGACGAGGTCCAGGGTGACGCCGGGGCTCGGCTCGATGCGGGCGGCCAGCATGCCGCGGCTGGTCTGGCCGGTCAGCGGGCCGGTGTCGGCGGTCTGCACGGCGGCCAGCGGCGCGGTGAACGCCGTGACGTCCGTCTGCGCGGTGACCGGGACACGGCTGATCACCCCGACCCGGATGCCCCGGGTGTCGGGGTGCCCGGACAGCACCGTGTGCCACTCGCCGCCGAGCTCCTTCACGAGGTCGCCGAGCGCCTCGGGCTGGCCGACCTCCTGGACGCCGAGCGCGTCGGGCGCGATGTCGTTGATCGTGGTGGCCATCGCCGCGAGCTTGGCCCGGTAGGCCTCCTCGCTGCCCGGCCCGAACTCGCCCCCGGGGCGGTACAGGTTCTCCAGGTTCCACGTGCCGACGACGACCATGGCCACTCCCACCCCTTGAGGTCGCGGGCCGCCGTCGTGCGCCCGCTGTCATCACTATTCAGCACCGGGTGCCCGCCGTCGCGTCTTTCCCCGTTTTTGGCGTGGATCGGTCCTTACTGGGGTTTAGCCGCCCAGAGAGCGGCTAGGGCGGCACTAGACCGAGAACCGACCAGCGAGGAGACGCGATGCTCACGCTGACTGACACCGCCGCGAAGGTGATCCGCGACCTGAACGCTCAGACCGGCGAACCGGGTGAGAGGGGCATCCGCATCTCGTCGCAGGACGACGACGCCGGTTCGCTGATGTTGTCGGTGGCCGAGGGGCCGCAGAGCACCGACAAGGTGGTCGAGAGCGGCGGGGCCCGGGTCTACCTGGACCCGGTCGCCGCGAGCGTGCTCGACGACAAGGCGCTCGACGCCGACGTGGACGACCAGGGCGGCGTCTCCTTCCACGTCGAGAACCAGGCCACCTGAGCCTTCGAGGCCGCGCCCGGCGCCGGGCGCGGCCTCTCCTCTCTCACCGCCTCAGAGGTCTCATGGGTCTCATGGCCTCACGGCCTCAGGTAGGCGAAGCCGAACAGCGAGTCCGCCGGGAGCCCGGCCGCCGTGTGGCAGTACACGTCCACCAGCAGCTCGGGCGGGCGGCTGTACGAGGCGACCGTGCCGAGGAAGCAGTACCGGCCCGGCGTGCCGGAGCTGACCTGCACGCTGTCCCAGAACTTCCCGATGCCCGCGTACACGACCCGGTAGTGGCCCGGGGCGAGGCGGGCGATCGTGGGGGTCTCGCCGGTGGAGCTCCACGAGTGGCGCGGGTCCACCGCGGGCGCCGCGGGGTCGCCGGTGGCGGTCAGGTACGCCGCCGCGGCCGACGCGTCGTGGTGCAGCCCGCCGCCCTGGACGTACGACAGCAGCCACGGGGAGTCGATGCGGTCCCCGGTGCCGATGGCGTAGCAGCCGACCGCGATCTCCAGGCCGTCCGCGACGGGGGTGGTGCCCTCGGGGTGGCAGCGGGCCGGGGCGCCGGTGCCGTACGGGGTGACCTGGACGTACCCGGTGTCCTCAGGGAACCCCGGGCCGTGCACGGTGACGGTGTAGCGGCCGGTGCCGGTGCGGCGGACGTCGTCCAGCCGTCCCCGGGAGTTGAACGTGCCGTCGTTGACCACCGGCGCGAGATCGCCGGTGCCGCCGGGCCGGTCGTAGCGGACGGTGGCGTACGGGGTGCCGCCGGGGGTGGCGGCGGCGAAGAAGATCGTGAACCACCAGTCCACGGGCGCGCCGTGCTGGTCGAAGCACCGCACCCGCACCGTCTCGTCCGGCCCCGCCTGCCCGTACCCGGCCACGGCGCAGGTACGCCCCCGGTACGTCGTGCGGTACGCCGTCACGTGCGGCACGCCGTTGGCGGCGCCGACGTCGGGCAGGCGCACCTCGTACTCGCCGGTCCCGGTGCGCGTCACCGAGGCCCGGTTCCCCGCGGTGGCCGGGTCCCGCCGCCCGGTGGTCCACTGCACGTGGTTCAGGGTCACCGGCACGCCGATCGGCGGGGTGGCCTCGTTCATGTAGGCGTACCCCCAGCGCGGCGCGGGCGGCGTGGGCGTGCCGGCCGCGACCAGGGCCTCGAACAGGGCTCTCACGTCCCGGTCGGACTCCTCGGCGGTCGGCCCGGGCTCGCCGGTGGGCGGCGGCGCGCCGGACACGGCGTTCACGCCCATGCGGAACCGGATGTGCTCCCAGTCGTCGAAGCCCTCGACGCCGTTCTGGTAGCCGTACTTGGTGGGGTAGTGCGTCCCGACGGCCTCCACCTGCTCGTCGCCCGGGTCGTCAGGCGGCATCCGGGGCGCCGCGTGCGTGTCGCACACGCCGTTCCTCCCGGCGATGATCTTGCCGTGGAACAGCTCGTCGTCGACCTGCGGCGTGGCCTTCACCTTGTCCTTCGGCGTCTGGCCCGCCACGGACCTCGGGGCGACACAGACCTGGAAGCCGCTCATCACGTCCACGTCCACGACGGCTCCCGGGCCGGGCACACCTCCGGCGCTGAAGTCCCAGTCCAGGCCCTGGCGCGCGTCGCCGACACGCAGGGTCCTGGCCGGGTCCCACCAGGCGGCCACCGAGTCCGCGACGGCGCCGACCCCCGTCCCCTCGGGCAGCGCGTACCGCCCGGGCGCGGGCAGCGGCTGCCGCACCAGCGTGGGCAGGTCGGTGTCGGAGTAGTCGATGTGGCTGATCGACTCGATGACGGCGCGCTGGGCGGGCAGGTCGAAGTCGGTGCCCGCCGGCATGCGGCCGAGCGTGGCCCGCCAGGCGCTGAAGTCGGGGATGCCGATGGTGGAGTACCGGTAGTTCATCGCCGACAGGTAGTTGGGTTTGAAGTTGGCGTCGTCCCCGCCGCCGTGCTTGAGGCCGAGCACGTGCCCGAACTCGTGCACGAAGGTCGCGGCCTGCGTGCGGTCGGTGGGCTTGTTCACCGTGCCGAGCGTCACCACGAAGTCGTCGCCGCGCGGCCCGAGGCAGCAGGTGCCGCTGCTGGTGGACCCGTTGTGGGTGTATCCCCACAGGTTGTAGTAGAACAGGCCGTCCCGGCTCGGGGTGAAGTGGTCCTCCCGCAGCCGCTCGAACGGCGTCTTGCCGTCGGCCGGGTCGCGCACGTTCAGCGGGGCCTCGCGGACCTCGGGCGTCACCCGCAGGCCGTTGGACATGTCGACAAGGAGTTGGACGCCGGGGCTCGCCCCCCAGGGGTAGGGGCAGGTCTGCGGCGCTTCCACCGGGGCCTCGTCGAACATGTCCACGGCCTCGTCCATCGCGGCCCTGCTCGGCCGGTCGGAGGCGTCCGCGGTCTCGAACCAGTCGACCTCCACGGCGAGGGTCTTGCGGCACGGGTCGGCGCCGTGCTCGGGCAGCCAGCGGTCCACGCCGTCCTCGGTCACCTTGCCGAACAACTCGATCCGGTCGGTGAGGCCGTCGCCGTCGGTGTCCAGCGCCGGGTCGGGGTCGGGCAGCGGGAAGATCGTGGTCTGCCAGATCTGGTTGGCGTCCTTCTCGAAGCGGTGGATCACCGTGGCCGAGGGCGGCATGTCCACGTACACCCGGCGGGTGTCCAGGTCCACCAGCCGCACGCCGACCATGTCCCAGTTGTCGGCCCGCCAGTCCTCGGCCCGGTTCTCGTGCTCGATGATCAGGCTGTGGGTCAGTTGCGGCAGGGTCAGGCACGGGGCGAGGCGGGCGCGCCAGGTCCAGTGCACCCACGCCAGGTCGAAGGTGCCGCCCTTGTGGTAGCGGACCCCTGCGGGCAGTTCCCTGCCCGGCTCGCCGTCGGCGTCCTCGTAGACGTAGGGGTCGGGGCGGCCGTCGCCGTTCCAGTCGTCGAAGATCAGCTTCTGGCCGCCGAGCCACACATGCTCGGTGGAGTCGTCGCGCAGGCCGTCCTCGCCGGTGCTGACGGTCAGCGCCACCCGGCACACCGCGTTGACGTCCCGCTGCGTGGTGCTCCAGGTGCCGGAGCCGGACGCGCCGCGCTCGAACCGGTGGACGGGTCCCTCGGACGCGGGGCGGTCGAAGTAGACGCGGCGCGGCTCGTCCCGGTCGACGATGCGCAGGCCCTGGAGGTCCCAGTCGTCGACGGACGAGGAGTGGTTGACGAGGAAGCCCTTGCGGAGGGCGGCGTCGGTGAGGCACTGCGGCAGCCGCGCGTGCCAGGTGAACGTGGTGTGCGGCCGGTCCCCGGTGCCGCCGTGGTGGAACGGCTCGCCGCCGCCGGGGTCGGGTGCGCCGTCGCCGTCGGAGTCCTCGAAGACGAGGGCGTTGGCGGAGTCCAGGACGTCCGGGGCCGGATCGCGGAGGCTGACGGTGATCCAGGTGTCGTCGCGGATGCCGTCGGCGCCGGTGGTGAGGGTGAAGGTCACCCGGCAGATCACCCGGTCGTCGGCCCGCGCCGGCGGCCCGAGCGCCGCGAACAGGGCCAGCGCCGCCAGGACGGCGAGCACGGCCCGGACGCGGCGCGCCCGCCACCTGGGCCTCGGGACAAGGGACTGACGAAGCGCGTGCCTGGACACAGGGATTCCAATCCGCCGGACGCCGGGACGGACCCAGCATCAGGGGCGGGAGACGCCCTGTCATGAGGCGCCGAGTACTCAATTCGGGCGGCTGGCGAAGGACCGGAGTACCCATCCCGGCGGGCGCCACGGGCAGCCCGGGCCGGGCGAGGTGAGGGTCCCGGAGGCAGGTGCGTCCTCCCGTCCCCGGGACCCCGTCCGAGGGCCCCGCACCCAGACGGCACATGAGGTGGCCCGCGCCGTCCGGCGGGCTGCCCACACCTTAAGACGGCACACAGGAAGTCGCAATCTTTCGATGGAATTTCGCAAGTTAACGACTGAGCTACGCCAGCCATCTTCAGGTTGATCGCCACCCCCGCCGCAGCCACAACTCCGCCGCCTGCACGCGGTGGAGGTGGCAAACTTTTTCAGATCCCTGGCAGATATTTGCGGAGGCAGCGACCCCGGACTGACGGTCCGGCACGTCGGCGGCGGGAATCCCCGCAGCCAGGAGCGTTCTGCCGCGTCGTCCGGTTCGCCCAACCTGGCCGCTCGGCAGGGGTGCGAAGACTGTCACTTTTTTGCATCATGCTGGGCGGGGTCTTGCTGGCATATGCATGCCTCTATATGTTGCTCCCAACCGGTTCGCGATGCCCGTACAGATCTTGAGCCTCGTCGTCGGGGGCAGTCCAGGAGGGAAATATCCATGAAACCCCGCAACCTCGCGATCCTGCTCACCGCAGGACTCGCACTCGCCGCCGCGGGATGTGGCGGCGATTCCGGCACCCCCGGCGGCGGTTCGTCACCCGCGGGCTCGGCGGCGGCCGACGCGCCCGTGACGATCTCGGTGGGCTGCCAGCCCCCGAAGAGCAACCCCAAGGAGCGCGCTCAGTGGGACGCCGACGTGGCGGCCTTCCAGAAGCTGCACCCGAACATCACGATCGACAGCAAGGACGCCTTCCCCTGCATCGTCCCCGAGACCTTCCAGGCCAAGCTCGCCGGCGGCGAGATGGAGGACCTCTTCTACGTCTACTACACGGACGTCCGCAAGATCATCGCGTCCGGCCAGGCGGCCGACATCACGCCGTACGTCAGCTCCGTCACCACGCTGAAGGACATGCGCCCCGACGTCATCAGCGTGTTCAAGGAGGGTGAGAAGGTCTACGGCATCCCGCGGACCAACTACGGCACGGGCCTGGTGTACAACCGCAAGCTGTTCACCCAGGCCGGGCTGGACCCCGACGCCCCGCCGAAGACCTGGGCCGAGGTCCAGGCGGCCGCCAAGAAGATCGCGGGGCTCGGCGCCGGCTACGTCGGGTACGGCGAGTACAGCGCGGGCAACACCGGCGGCTGGCACTTCACCTCCTCCCTGTACGGACGCGGCGGCGACATGGTCACCCCCGACGGCAAGAAGGCCGCGTTCAACTCGCCCCAGGGCAAGGCCGTGCTGGAGAACCTCAAGCAGATGCGCTGGACCGACAACAGCATGGGCACCAAGCAGCTCCTGCGCTGGGAGGACCTCATGCGCATGATGGGCAGCGGCAAGCTCGGCATGATGATCGGCGCCCCGGACGTGGTGCAGGCCGTCAACAACGACTTCAAGGGCAAGTTCGACGACTACGGCGTCACCTCGCTGCCGGAGGCCACGTACTCGCTCAGCGGCGGCGACGGCTACATGTTCAACCCCAAGGCCACGCCCGAGCAGATCAAGGCCGGTCTGCTGTGGCTGGAGTACCGCTTCCTGACCCCCGGCCAGGGGCAGTTCAACTACGAGCGCTCCAAGCAGGACGGGCTGCCGGTCGGCCTGCCCACCACCGACCTGTACGGCACCACGCCTCCCGGGGTGAAGATCAACGAGCAGCGCACGCAGTTCGCGACCGTGCCGGTGGAGCACTTCAAGCCCTACGTCGACGGCTCGGCGAACATCCAGTTCAAGCTGGAGCCCCCGAAGGCGCAGGAGATCTACGCGATCCTCGACACCGCGATGTCGGCCGTGCTCACCCGCCAGGACGCCGACATCGACCAGCTACTCTCCGACGCGGAGAAGAAGGTCAACAACGTGCTGGCCAGGTCGAGCTGACCTGAGAGCTGACGGGTGCCGGCCCCGCCGGGCCGGCACCCCGCGGACCACTGCCGAGGATCAGGAGTTCAACCGATGTCCACCATGACCGCGCGGGGGTCCCGTCACCGCGCTCCGGGGGCGTTGCGGCGCGCGGTGCGCCGCAACCTGACGGCGTACGGGTTCCTGTGCGCGGCGCTCATCTGCTTCGCGTTCTTCTCGTGGTACCCCATGGTGCGGGAGTTCCTGCTGAGCTTCCAGAAGACGAACTTCGTCGGGCCACCCGAGTGGGTGGGCCTGGAGAACTTCCGCACCGTGATCGAGGACTCGGCCTTCTCCGCCGCCTGGATCAACACCGCCGCGTTCACCGGGCTCGCGCTGGTCGTCGGGTACGCGGTGCCGTTCGTCATCGCCCTCGTGCTCAACGAGCTGCGGCACGCCAAGGCGTACCTGCGGTTCGTGGTCTACCTGCCGGTGATGCTCCCCCCGGCGGTGGCGGTGCTGCTGTTCAAGTGGTTCTACGACCCCGGGCCCGGCCTGTTCAACCAGATACTCGACCTCGCGCACCTGCCCACGCTGAGCTGGCTGGACTCCACCAGCACGGCGCTGATCTCGCTGGTGCTCGTGGCCACCTGGATGAACCTCGGCACCGGCACGCTGATCTACCTGGCGGCGCTGCAGAGCATCCCGAGCGAGCTGTACGAGGCGGCGGAGCTGGACGGCGCCGGGCTGTTCCGGCGGGTCTGGCACGTCACCGTCCCGCAGACCAAGCTGATCCTGCTCGTGATGCTGCTGCTGCAGATCGTCGCCACCATGCAGGTGTTCATCGAGCCGTACCTGCTGACCGGCGGCGGGCCAGAGAACGCGACGGTCACCGTGGCGTACCTGATGTACCAGTACGCGTTCAGCTTCGGGAACTTCGGCGGCGGCGGCGCGCTCGGCCTGATGCTGATGATCGTGCTCATGGTGTTCTCCGCGGTCTACCTCCGCGTCTCGCGGGACAACGCGAACTAGAAGGGAGTGGCGTACCGATGTCGCACAGCACCGTCCAGGACTCGGGCCCCGGCCTGCGGCCGAGCCGCCCCCCGCTCACCCCGCGGGCGTCCGGCGGGGACCGGCGCCGGCCCCGCAGGACCCGCAAGGCGCCGCAGCAGCAGTTCCGGGGCCTGGTGTCCCCGCACACCCTCAGCACCACCCGGGGGCGGGTGACCTACTGGGTCGTCCTCGTCTCGGTGGTCGTCGGGTTCACCGCGGTCTTCGTGTTCCCGCTGTACTGGATGGTCACCGGGGCACTGAAGTCGCCGGACGAGCTCGCGCAGATCCCGCCGTCGTTCTTCCCGCAGGACCTCAACCTCGACGTGTACAAGGAGGCCTGGGACCAGCTCGACCTCGGCACGTTCCTGCGCAACACCGTGATCTACGCGGCGGGGGCGTGGCTGTTCACCCTCGGCATCGACGTCACGGCGGCGTACGCCCTGTCCAAGCTGCGGCCGGTGCTCGGCAAGGCCGTACTCGGGCTGATGCTCGCCACCTTGATGATCCCGCCGATGGTGATCCTGCTCCCGGCGTACCTGACGGTCAAGGACCTGCCGATCCTCGGCTTCAACCTCATCAACACTCCGTGGGCGATCTGGCTGCCGGCCGCCGCCAACGGGTTCTTCATCTTCCTGCTCAAGCGGTTCTTCGACTCGATCCCCCGTGAGCTGCTCGAGGCCGCCCAGATCGACGGCGCCGGGCCCGCACGCATCCTGTGGTCGGTGGTGCTGCCGGTGTCCCGGCCGATCATCGGGGTGGTCTCCATCCTCGCGGTGGTCAACGTGTGGAAGGACTTCGTCTGGCCGCTGCTGGTGCTGCCCGACTCCGACAAGATGCCGATCAGCGTGGGCATCTCCTCGCTGTCGGCGCAGATGCCGCAGAACGTGCTCATGGCGGCACTGGTCATCGCCAGCATCCCGGCAATCGTGATCTTCTTCGTCTTCCAGCGCAGCATCATGGCGGGTCTCACCGCCGGAAGCCTGAAGGGATGACGCGGCCGCACCGTCCCCCCACAGCCGTGTGAGCCGCCCATCCGGCTCCGGCCGGGCACCGCCCGGCACGAAACGCAACCGAACCGGCACACGCCGTACCTGTCCACGGCGCGCGCCACACACCGATCGATAAGGAGACACCCCAGCATGTCCGAAACGTGGTGGCGGGGAGCCGCGATCTACCAGGTCTACCTGCGGAGCTTCGCCGACGGGAACGGCGACGGCGTCGGCGACCTGGCCGGACTCCGGGCTCGCCTGCCGTACCTCTCCGATCTCGGTGTCGACGCGATCTGGCTCAACCCGTGGTACCCCTCGCCGATGGCCGACGGCGGCTACGACGTCGCCGACTACCGCGACATCGAGCCGCTGTTCGGCACCCTCGCCGAGGCGGAGGCGTTCATCCGCGAGGCGCACGACGCGGGCATCAAGACGATCATCGACGTGGTGCCCAACCACGGGTCCGACCAGCAGGAGTGGTTCGTGCGGGCCGTGGCCGCGGGGCCGGGGTCGCCGGAGCGTGAGCGGTTCTGGTTCGCCGACGGACGGGGGGACCAGCCGCCGAACGACTGGCAGTCCATCTTCGGCGGACCGGCCTGGACGCAGGTGCCGGACGGGCAGTGGTACCTCCACCTGTTCGCACCCGAGCAGCCCGACTTCAACTGGAGCAACCCCGACGTCGCCGAGGAGTTCCACGACGTGCTGCGGTTCTGGTTCGACCGCGGCGTGGACGGCATCCGCATCGACTCGGCCGCCGTGCTGATCAAGGACTTCACCAGCGTCGTGGAGTCGTACACCGACCACGACGGGGTGCACGACATCTACCGCGGGTGGCGCGCGGTCGCCGACGAGTACGACAACCGGATGCTGGTCGGCGAGGTGTGGCTGCCCGACCAGGAGCGGTTCGCGCTGTACCTGCGGCCCGACGAGCTGCACACCGCGTTCAACTTCGACTTCCTGGCCTGCCCGTGGGAGCCGATGGCGCTGCGCAAGTCCATCGACACCACACTCGCCACCCACCAGCCGGTGAACGCGCCCGCGACCTGGGTGCTGTCGAACCACGACGTGACCCGGCCGGTCACCAAGTACGGCCGCGCCGACACCTCGTTCGACCACGCCGACCGCAAGCACGGCATGCCGTCCGACCCCGTGCTCGGCATGCGGCGCGCCCGGGCGGCGGCGCTGCTGGCCATGGCGCTGCCGGGGAGCATGTACATCTACCAGGGCGAGGAGCTCGGCCTGCCCGAGGTCGAGGACATCCCCGGACACCTGCGGCAGGACCCCATCTGGACCCGGTCGGGCCACACCGACCCCGGGCGCGACGGCTGCCGCGTGCCCCTGCCGTGGTCGGGCACCGAGCCGCCGTTCGGCTACAGCACCGGCATGCCGTGGTTGCCGATGCCCCCCGAGTGGGGCCCGCTCACCGCCGAGACCCAGGCCGGCGACCCGGGTTCCATGCTCAGCCTCTACCGCGACGCCCTGCGCGTGCGCCGCGCCCTCGGCGGCGACGGCACGATGAGCTG
The DNA here is from genome assembly GCF_039871875.1 of Sphaerisporangium sp. B11E5. Classification (NCBI taxonomy): domain Bacteria; kingdom Bacillati; phylum Actinomycetota; class Actinomycetes; order Streptosporangiales; family Streptosporangiaceae; genus Sphaerisporangium; species Sphaerisporangium sp. B11E5. The sequence goes on from NZ_JBDPMD010000042.1 coordinate 38,769, forward strand.
GCTCGACACCCCAGAAGCCGTACTCGCCTTCACCCGCGACACCGGCCTCACCTGCGTCGTCAACCTCTCCCCCACCCCCGTCCCCCTCCCCCCGCACACCGAGGTCCTGCTCACCAGCTCCCCTCTGCAGACCGACCTGCTCCCCCCCGACACCACCGCCTGGCTCCGCACCCCCTGACCGGCCCACCACACAGCACGTCCCGGGCCACCCGGCACTCCATGTCCCCGCCCGGGCCACCACACGAGTGGCCCGGGCCCCCGGCGAGCCGCGCATCCCAGCTCCCAGCCCGAACCACACAGGCCAGCTCCCGCCGCCTGGCGCCCCCGCGACCCACGTCCCCGCCCGGGGTCATATACGCGATGGCTCGGGGCCACCCGGCGTTCCCCGTCCCCTATCTCCGCCCGGGGCCATACACGCGATGGCTCGGGACCACGCGGCGCTCCCCGTCCCATACCTCCGCCCGGGGCCATACACGCGATGGCTCGGGGCCACCCGGCGTTCCCCGTCCCATACCTCCGCCCGGGGCCATATACGCGATGGCTCGGGACCACCCGGCGCTCCCCGTCCCATACCTCCGCCCGGGGCCATACACGTGACGGCTCGGGACCACCCGGTGCTCCCGTCCCATACCTCCGCCCGGGGTCATACACGCGATGGTCTCGGGGCCACCCGGCGTTCCCCGTCCCCTATCTCCGCCCGCCACCGCACGGGTGGTGTTTCCGGCGCCGGTACGGCGGGAAGGCGGTGCGGCGAACGCGGCGCCGGCGTACGGCGGGTGCGCGGCGGGTCAGGACGGCGGGAGAATGAAGAGGTTGTCTCCCCGGTGAGGAAGGCGGTTCGCAGGCATGGTGGCCGAGCGGCGGATCCTGTTCGTGCACGCCCATCCGGACGACGAGTCGATCGGTACCGGCGCGACCATGGCGAGGTACGCCGCCGAAGGGGCGCACGTGTGCCTGGTGACCTGCACCCTCGGCGAGGAGGGCGAGGTGATCCCGCCGGAGCTGCGGCACCTGTCGGGGGACGCGCTCGGCGAGTACCGCGCCGGGGAGCTGGCGAAGGCGTGCGCGGCCCTCGGGGTGGACGACCACCGGTTCCTCGGCGGCGCGGGCCGGTGGCGGGACTCGGGCATGATGGGCGCGCCGTCCAACGACGCCCCGTCCTCCTTCTGGCGGGCCGACCTCGACGAGGCGGCGGCCGAGCTGGTGCGCGTGGTCCGGGAGGTGCGCCCCCAGGCGATCGTCACCTACGACGACAACGGCTACTACGGCCACCCCGACCACATCCAGGCGCACCGGGTGGCGTGGCGGGCGTTCGTCAAGGCGGCCGACCCGGCTTTCGCGGAAGGCGAGCCGTGGTCCCCGTCCCGGTTCTACGCCACCGCCATGCCGCTGTCCGTACTGGCCGAGGGCGTGGGCACCGGCCCGTTCGAGCTGCCCACCTCGGTGGAGGAGTACGGCTTCGGCGTCCCCGACGACCAGGTCACCACCCGGGTGGCCGGCGACGGCGAGGCCAAGACCGCCGCCCTGCGCGCCCACCGCACCCAGGTCACCGTGAACGGCACCCACTTCGCCCTGTCCAACGACGTCGGCCAGCCCATCCACCCCGTGGAGTACTACACCCGGCTGGCCGGCGAACCTGGCCCACCCGCCGAGGACGGCCGCGAGACCGATCTTTTCGCCTGAACTCCGCGACGACCCCGGCCGGCCACCGTACAGCGGCGCCGGCACCGCCGCACCACATCCCGCCGCCGCGGCGCCGATCCCACCCCGCCCAGGGAAACGCGACACAACACCAGCCGATCGCCACACAACCGCGCCGCGGCACCACATCCCGCCGCCGATCCCACCCCGTCCAGGGAAACGCGACACAACACCAGCCGATCGCCACACAACCGCGCCGCGGCGCCACATCCCGCCGCCGATTCCACCCCGTCCGGGGAAACGCGACACAGCATCGGCCGATCGTCGTGCGGCGGCGCCGGTCTCGCCGCGCGCTACGTCCCGCCGTGGCGCCGGTCCGCTTCTCGAAGGCGCGGCGGGGGGAAACCGGTGCCGGTGGGGCTACTTCACCAGGGCCGGGGGGCGGATCTTGGCGGGGGCCGTGGAGCCGCGGACCACCAGTTCTGGCTCGAAGAGCAGTTCCTCTGCCGTTACCGTGGCGCCCTCGATCTGGCCGACCAGCAGGGTGACGGCCGTGCGGCCCATCGCCTCGATGGGCTGGCGGACGGTGGTCAGCGGGGGGTTGGTGCAGTTCATGAAGGCGGAGTCGTCGAAGCCGACCACCGAGACGTCCTCGGGGACCGACATGCCGACGCGGCGTACCGCGCGGATCGCGCCGAGGGCCAGCGGGTCGCTGGCGCAGATCACCCCGGTGACGCCCTTGCGCAGGAGCCTGCTGACCACGGCCTGGCCGCCCTCGGGGGAGAACAGGGTGCGCTCCACCAGGTCATCGCCGATCTCGATGCCCGCGACCTTGGCGGACGCGCGGAACGCCGCGAGCTTGCGGCGGGAGGGGATGTGGTCCTCCGGGCCGAGCACCAGCCCGATGCGCTCGTGGCCGAGCGAGGTCAGGTGCCCGAAGGCCTGTTCCACGGCCACCGCGTCGTCGGTGGACACCCGGGGGAACTCCAGGTCGTCGGTGGCGGCGTTGACGAGCACCACCGGCAGCCGCAGCTCCAGCAGCCGGTGGTAGTGCTCGTGCGGCGCGTCCGCCTCGGCGTAGTGGCCGCCCGCGAACACCACCCCGGACACCTGCTGTTCCAGCAACATCTCGACGTAGTCGGACTCCGACAACCCGCCCGCCGTGCGGGTGCACAACACGGGCGTGAAACCCTGCTGGGCGAGCGCCCCGCCGACCACCTCGGCGAGCGCCGGGAAGATCGGGTTGCCCAGCTCGGGCAGGACAAGACCCACCAGGCGGGCGCGCTCACCCCGCAACTGGGTGGGGCGTTCGTAACCGAGCACGTCGAGCGCCGTCAGCACGGCGGCGCGGGTCGCGTCGGCGACGCCGGGTTTGCCGTTCAGCACCCGGCTCACCGTCGCCTCGCTGACCCCTACCTTCTTCGCCACTTCCGCAAGTCGCCGAGTCACGGCGCAATGATAGGTCAGGACACTGCAAACCGCTTACGTTCCTGCGGCGCCTGACCCGAATAATCACCCCTTTTAGCCGCCGAAAGGTAGTTTCACCGCTTGCAATGGTTGCAGTGATTTGCGATGCGGCAGAGTCAGTCCCAGAAGACGGCCACCCGCCCGGCGAGCGCCCGCCCCTGCGCGTACCCGGCCTCCGCGGACGGCGTGCGCACCGCCGGGTCCAAGGGGTCGGCGCCCATCGCCGCCGCCGACTCCTCGTCCGGTGTGATCAGCTCCACCCGCCCGCTCTCCTCCAGCAGGTCGATCTGCCCCGCGAGCTGGACGTCCTCCATGGGCGCGAGGATCAGCACCCGCTCGCACCCGGCCACGAGGTCGGCGTTGACCCCGGAGCGCACCCCGCCGTCCATGTACCGGGTCGCGCCGATCGTCACCGGCGGCCACACCCCCGGCACCGCGCAGCTCGCCGCCACCGCTTCGACCAGCCCCACGCCGGAGCCGCGGTGGAACACCTGGTGCTCGCCGGTGGCGGTGTCCACCGCCACCATCTCGACGCCGGCGTCCCGCGGCCACTCGTGCCGCGGCAGCCGCGAGGCGATGACGCCCCGCCGCACCGGCTCGTCCACCGTCTCGGCGGCCAGCGCCAGCGAGCCCGCCTCCTTGCGCACGGTCGCGAGGTCGGGCCCGCGTTTGTACATGTCCTCGAACAACGCCATCAGGCGTTCCACCGAGACGCCGCTCGGCAACTCGGTGTTCTGCAGCGCGGGATCGGCCTGGCGGCGGTACAGCTCCTCCATCGGCAGCCCGCTGGTGATCTGCGCCGCCACCGTGGCCCCCGCCGAGGTGCCGAGGATCTTGTCCGCGGCCAGGCAGTCGACCCCGCCGGCGGCCAGCCCCGCCAGGACCCCGGTCTCCCAGGCGATCCCGGCGACTCCGCCGCCCCCGAGCACCAAAGCTCGCTTCGTCATCACACTCCCTTGTGTCGTCCCGCACTGAGATTAACCATGGTCACCAACCGCTCTGCCCACCCGCCGTTCCTGAAGACGCCCTCCGGCTGGATAGGCTACGACGGACTTTTCCGCGCTCACGAGGAGGCCGTTTCGCCATGCGGGTCGCCGAGGCATTCCAGGCGGCGTACGGCCGCCCGGCGGACGTGGTCTGGCACGCCCCCGGCCGTGTCAACCTGATCGGCGAACACACCGACTACAACGACGGCTTCGTCCTTCCCTACGCCCTCCCGTGGGGCGTCACCGCCGCCGTGTCCCCCCGGGACGACGCCACCGTCCGCCTGTTCTCCCTGCAGTCCCCCGGCGACCCCACGACCGTCACCGCCTATCCCGAGTCCACGGGCTGGACCCGCTACGTGGTCGGCGTCCTGTGGGCCCTGCGTGAAGCCGGCCACCAGATCCCGGGCGCCGACATCGCCGTCGACGGCGACGTCCCCCAGGGCGCCGGCCTCTCCTCCAGCGCCGCCCTGGAGGTGGCCGTCGCCTCCGCCCTGAACGACCTGTACTCCCTCGGCCTGTCCCCCCTCGACCTGGCCCTCGTCTCCCAGAAAGCCGAGAACGACTTCGTCGGCATGCCCTGCGGCATCATGGACCAGGCCGCCTCCGCCCTGAGCAAGGAGGGCCACGCCCTCTTCCTGGACTGCCGCACCCTCGGCACCCGCCCCGTCCCCCTCGACCTCGCGTCCGCCGGCCTGGAACTCCTCATCGTCGACACCGGCGTCCACCACGAACTCGCCGACGGCCAGTACGCCCGCCGCCGCCAGGACTGCGAGAACGCCGCCAGGCACCTCGGCCTGAAGTCCCTCCGCGACGTCACCGACCTCGCCGCGGCCCTGTCGGAACTCACCGGCGACGAACGCAAGCGCACCCAGCACGTGGTGACCGAGAACCACCGCGTGGAAGCCGTGGTGGGCCTCCTCAGAGCGAGCGCCTCCCAGGAGATCGGCGCCCTGCTGAACGCCTCCCACATCTCCCTGCGCGATCAGTACGAGGTCTCCTGCGCCGAGCTGGACGTGGCCGTGGAGGCGGCCGTCCGCGGCGGCGCCCGCGGCGCCAGAATGACCGGCGGCGGCTTCGGAGGCTCCGCCATCGCGCTGGTCCCGGCGGACCGCCTCGACTCCGTGCGCACCGAGATCACCGGCGCCTACACCCGGAACTCCTGGGCCCCACCCCGCTTCCTCCAGGCCCCGCCGTCCGCGGGTGCCCGCCGGGTCTCCTGATCGGGCGGGCTCATGACAGCCGTGCGTCGATGGCTCGACTCTCTGGCCCGCCGGAGTGTTCCCTTCGTCCTCGGCATCCCGCCGGGACGGCCGGGGCACCGGCCCGCCCGCCGCCCGCGGCGAGAGTCGTCGCACCGGATCTGGGTTCCCGTTCTCTCCGCCCTCGCCGTCGTCGTGATCATGCTTCTTCCCTACGTCGTGCGGGAATCGCGGTCGGGTCACGTGCCGGCCACCCCGGTCCCCTCGCCGGGCCCCTCCTAGGAGAGCGGCGGGAAGGCCGGGGGGCGGCGTTCGACGAAGCTCGCGACGCCCTCGGCGAAGTCGGGGCGGGAGAAGGATTCGAGCATCAGGCGGACGGCTTCGGTGCTGGAGGCGTCGAGGGTTTTCTGCCAGTCGGCCCAGACCTGGGTCTTGATGACGGCCATGGACGTCGGGGAGCTGTTGGTGGCGAGGTCCCTGGCGTAGGTGAGGGTTCGGTTCATCAGCTCGGCGGCGGGGACGGCGCGGGCGGCGAGGCCCAGGGTGGCGGCCTCGGTGCCGGGGAAGGTGCGGCCGGAGAGGAGGAGGTCCATGGCCTTGGCGTGGCCGATGATTCTCGGCATGAGCCAGGCCAGGCCGTATTCGGCGATCAGGCCTCTTCTCGCGAAGGCGGTGGTCCATTTGGCTTCTTCGGCGGTGAAGACGATGTCGCACGCCAGGGCGTGGACCATGCCGAGGCCGGCGCAGGCGCCGTTCACCGCGGCGATCACCGGCTTGCGGATGCCTGTGGCGTAGGTGGCGGGGCGTTTGTCGGGTTCGGTGTCGTAGGTGCCGTCCTGGATGGCGTCCAGGGTCTGGAAGTCGGCGCCGGCGCAGAACGCCCGTCCGGCGCCGGTCACGACGATCACGCGGACGGCGGGGTCGCGTTCGGCTTCCTCCAGGAGGTCGAAGTACCGGCGGCCCATGGGGTCGGTCCAGGCGTTCATGCGGTCGGGGCGGTTGAACGTCAGCGTGAGGACGCCGTCCTCCAGGGACGACAGGACGAGCTCGGACACTTGACCCTCCAGGATCGGCACACCGCTACAGAATTATGTTCTATCACTCTTGCGCCGGATACGCCGGATGGTGGACGAAGGCCGGGGACAGCGGCACATCGTCGTAGTAGCGGTGGAAGACGGGGGTGGTGGAGCCGGACAGCGGGGGGACGATCCAGGACCAGTCGGCGGGGCAGAGGCGGCCGGAGCGTTCCTCCTTCTCCAGGTGGGTCAGGAAACGGCGGGACTCGGTGTGGTGGTCGGTGATGGTGACACCCGCGGCGGCGAACGAGTGCAGCACGGCCACGTTCAGCTCCACCAGGGCCTGGTCCTTCCACAGGGTGCGGTCGCTGGAGGTGTCGAGACCGAGACCGGCGGCGACCTGGCCGAGACGGTCGTAGCGGTCACGGTCGGCGAGGTTGCGCGCGCCGATCTCGGTCCCCATGTACCAGCCGTTGAAGGGGGCGCAGGGGTAGCAGACGCCGCCGATCTCCAGGCACATGCCGGAGATCGCCGGGACGGCGTGCCACCGCAGGCCGAGGCCGGCGAACCAGTCGTGCACGGGGTGGACCAGGGGCACCTCCAGCACCGCGTCGGACGGCAGGGAGGCCAGCAGCGGCGGCCGCTCCCCCGCCTCGATCACCAGGGGGAGGACGTCGAAGTGGGTGCCCCGGGCGCCGGTCCACCCGAGACGCAGCGCCTCGGCGGTGATCTCGACGTTGCGGCCGTCACCGGCCACGGTGCCGTCGGGCAACGGGTAGCCCGCGTACCGGATGAGCTGCTCGTTGCGGATGCGCGGCCCGGGACGCCCCGGGCGGTCCTGCGCGAACACCGTGATCGTGGGCCGCACGCGCCCACCCCCGGTGGCCTCCCGCAGGTGCGCGACGCACTCGGCGGCCACCCCCTCGGCGTCGTCCACGAAGCGGTGGTCGCGCACCCGCAGGGACCGCCAGTACAGCCGCCCGATGCACCGGCTGCTGTTGCGCCACGCCACCCGCGCCCCGAACGCCAGCTCCGCCGCGGTGTGGGTGTAGGTCCCGTACCGCGCGATCTGCCCGAGCACCTCCCGCAACCGCGGCCCGAGCGGCCCCGCGCCTCGCTCCTCGCCGTGGAACAGCCGCAGGAACCGCTCCGCCTCCCCGGGATCCACCGTCCCCGTCCCGGCTCCCTGCCGGTGCGGCACCACGGTCGGCGGGCTCCCGGCCGGGACCGCCGGGAGGGGATGGGAGGGCAGCCGGGATCTCAGCCACGCCAGCATGTGACCAACGCTCTCTCACGGGTGGCGTCACCGTTTCCGGGCGGTGGCGGGCACCCCGAAGGGGCAGCGGCCTCTCCCCGCTGCGTCGGCACGATCCGCGGCGCCGGGCCCGGCGCTCCACGGTGACGCCTGGCGATCAGACGGACGCGTGGTGCGACAAAGCACGGCAGATGCACATCTTGGTGCATCGGCTGGGTTTTGTCGTGCCATACCGCAAAGGAGCATGGGTCACGAGACCAAGGAAGCCCGATCATGGCCTGGGACGCGCCGGTCGTGGATCGGGATGCGGCCGGCTCAGACGTGTCTGCGCGTGGGCACCCGGTGACGTACCGTCGAGGGCGTGGAGTCCGTCACCGGCATCGCCTCATTCCTGCGGAACATCCCTGACCGCTTACGGAGCCTCCGTGACCTCATACGGAGCATTCCTAAACGGCCGTTGAAGATGGGGCTTTCACCCGTGGAACGACAGCAGGTCAGGGAGTTGCACCTGCGGATGCGGCGGGTGTTTCCCGCCGGGGAGCCGATGCCGCCCGGGGTGCCGGCCAGGTTCCGGGAGTTGACCAGACAGTATGCGGTGGGCCATCGAAGAGAGCGGTGGGCCGGGTCGGCGATCCTGAGTGTCGTTGTCCTGGCGTGTCTGGTCGTTCCGTTCGTGGCGGGGACGGCCGGGTTCGGGCTCGGCTTCTGGGCATCGCTCGGCGCGTTCTTCGCGGGATGCGCCGTCGTCCTCCTGGCGCAGCGGACCTCCCCCTTGCGGACGGTCGGCGACCTGCTGGCCCATGTGGTCCACGTCGGGCTCATGTTCCTGATGGGTCTCGCTCTGGTGGCCGTGGGCCTGGGCCCGGATGAGCGGGCCTGGCCATGGGGCGCCCTGGCCGTCGTCGGCTTCTCATGGTTCGCGGCGATCTTCCTCCTGTCACCCGTGGCCCGCCTCCTGCACAGGCTCGCCACGAATCTTCTGTTCGTCCGCCGGAGTCCCGAGGCCGTGCTCATGTCCCACGCCCTCGCCGCGCTGGACCTGGCAGAACGATCGCCCTCGTCGCAGGACCGGCTCCGGCTCGCCCGGCTTCTCGCCGCCATGGCCGTCCTCGTCCGCCGCGACCTGCCCCGTGCCTTACGCACACCGGACAGGGCCGTTCAGGCCATGCTCCAGGCGCGGTGCGCGCAGGCGGCCCTGGCGATCCAGGAGTACGAGGGGCAGGCGGTCCTCCCCGCCGCCGGCACGCGGCGCACGTTGTCCGACGATCTGCGGAGACTGGCCGCGGCCGTCATCACCGCCACCTACGGCGACCTGCCGGAGCCCGCCACCGGTCAGACCGAGACCAGGTGGCGTCTCGCCGCGGCCCTGCGGATGCTGCGCCTCGGGGCCACGGCCTGCCTCGGCCCCGCGTTGATCGTCGTGCTCGATCGGTGGTTCACCCCGAGCTGGTGGCAGGAGTACCGGGAGGCGGCCGTCATCGGCGCGGTCCTGTGGGGGCTCGGCACCGTCTACGCGATGCTCAACCCGCACTACCGCGATCCGTTGGAGGTCGCCCACAGCATCCGCGGGCTGATCTCGGGGGAGAACAGATCGGCCTAGCGCCGGTGACGGGACGGTGTGCCGGCCCGGGGGACGGCGATCCGCGCGGAACGACTCAGGCCCCTGATCTGTCTTCCAGATCAAGGGCCTGAGTGCACGTTCCCTGGCTGAGCCAAGCTCCCGCGATAGGACTCGAACCTATAACCTGCCGGTTAACAGCCGGCTGCTCTGCCGATTGAGCTACACGGGATCGTGTGGTGCGCCGCCGCCGGAGGGGTGGACCCCCTGTCGTGCGGCGCGGAACTAGATTAGCGCATTCCGGAGGGTGCGTGTCGCACCTGGACCGTTCGATGCGGCCGCGAAGGCGGCAAAACCACCTTCGGCCGCGAACAGCCGCGCCTCGGGAACCATAACCCCCCGCGCTCAGGGTAGGGGTGGCGGAGAGCGGGATGCCGGGAGCGGCATATGGAGGTGACGGATGCGATACAGATTGACGTTCACCGTGGGACTGGCCATCGGCTACGTCCTCGGCAGCCGGGCGGGACGGGAGCGGTACGAGCAGATCAGGCGGCTCGCGCAGCGGGTCTCCGACAACCCCATGGTCCAGCAGGCGGCCGGCCTCGCCGGTGCCCAGGCGACCAAGGCGGCGGAGGCCACGCGGCACAAGCTGGGCGACGTGCTCGGCGACCGCGTGCCCTTCCTCCACCGCAACGGCTGGAGCGCCGCCACGGAGGACACCGGTACGGGATGGCCGGAACGGGAGATGAACCGCATCACCTGACCGACCGCAGATGGACCGCGGCCCGCGTGAGCTCCCCTCACGCGGGCCGCTTCCATGTTCACGGTTTCCCGCCGCCGTTCCCCTCGCGGAGGGTCAGACGCCCATGGTGCGGCGCAGGTCCTCCAGGGCCTGTTCGGCGGCGGCGCGCAGCCCCGGGTCGGTGGAATCGAGACCGGGGTCGAAGACGAGGTCCCACTCGGCGGCGTCCTGGCCGGGGACGCGACGGGCGACCATGCGGACACCGCCTCGATCTCCGAGGCGGACGTGCCGGTTCACCAGGATGGAGGAGGTCACCCGCTCACGTACCGCCTCTGGGACGCGGCCCGGCTCGGGCACCAGCACACGGCGGACGGTGCCGTCGGTGGCCGTGACACTCAGCCCTTCCTGGTCCCACTGGGCGCGGTCGATGCGGTGCCACGGCAGGGACGTGGCCCCGGGCAGGTGCAGCGCCCGGTCGGTGACCACGACGAAGCCGTCCGGGGTCCGCGCGTGCACGAGCACCCGCTCGCCGGGCTCCAGCGTGACGCCCGCCTCGGCGGGAAGGCTCCGCGAGCCCCAGGAAAGTCGCATGACGGAAACCTATCCCCGCGCCCGGAACGTGCGGCCACCGGCGGGTGGGGTCCCACCGGCGGCCGCCGTCCCGAGGTCAGGACTCGGAGGACTGCGTGCGGACGATGCCGGCGAGGCCGGGGGCGGGCGTGACGCCGGACACGGACGCGCGGGCCGGGGCGCGGCGCAGGACCGAGTCCAGGGCCCAGATGCCGGGGCCGACCGCGACGATCAGCAGGAAGGCCCAGGCGAACATGGCCGAGGCCTCGCCGCCGTTCTGCAGCGGAAGCAGTTCCCTGGGCTGGTGCACGATGAAGTACGCGTACGCCATGGAGCCGGAGGCCAGGGTGGCGGCGACCCGGGTGAACAGGCCGCCGAGCACCAGGGCGCCGCAGACGAGCTGGATGAGCGCCGCCCACCAGTTGGGCCAGACGGCGACCTCGAGGGCTTGGCCAGAGCCGCGGTGTCCGCCGAACACGCCGAAGAGCGAGGCGACGCCGTGGATCATGAAGAGGAATCCGATGACCATGCGGAACAACGCGTAAATCGGTTCACCTAGTCGGTCGAGCTTGGGCATGGTGAATCACCTTTCTCCACTGGGGTGATTTCGGTGGCAGTCGCGGAGGGGGACCGCGCCGGCGAAGCTTCGAGCGCTGGTTCTCCGGCAGGACGGAACCGCTCCGTGACTTGGGTTACTCGCTGGTCAGCGGCATCACATGTGCAGGAACCGGACGCACGCCGGCGAGGCGTCCAGGTGATGCCGAAAGCTCGGGACTGCGACGGTCAACCGTGATGCAACACACAGTGAGGGGGACCGGCGCACAGTGTCAATCGCACCCAGTGCAATTTCACGGCGATATCGGCCACAACCCGGCTGACCTGGCGATAAACGAGGGTCAACCCTGAAACTACCCCAGTTTAAATTTCATCGACCCCTATCGCGCCGCACCGGTTCCGCACCGTTCCATCGGCGCGACAGCGGCCCGCTGAGGAGCGTCGAACCGGACGCCATCGGGCCGCTGACAAGCGGCGCACCATACGCGAGGGGCCGCCAGGGAGCACCGCGCCAGGCCCCGGCGCCGCCGGGATCACCCCGCACCGGACGCCGGCGCACGCCTCATCCGGGAGGGGCCGCCTCCGGGACGGGCCGCCTCCGGGACGGGCCGCACGAGCGCCGCCGGGAGCCCCCCGGTACGAAGAAGCCGGCGACCCGGCGGGGTGCCCGGTCACCGGCCTCTGGGAGCCTGACCTACTCCAGGTAGTCCCGCAGCATCTGCGCCCGGGTGGGGTGGCGGAGTTTGGCGAGGGTCTTGGACTCGATCTGGCGGATGCGCTCGCGGGTCACGCCGAACTCGCGGCCGACCTCCTCCAGGGTCCGCGGGTGGCCGTCGGAGAGGCCGAAGCGGAGCTGGATGATGCGCTGCTCACGCTCGGACAGCGTGGCCAGGATGTCGTCGAGCTGGTCCTGGAGCATGATGAAGGCGGCCGCCTCGATCGGCACCACGGCGTCGGCGTCCTCGATGAAGTCGCCGAGGTCGGAGTCCTCCTCGCCGATGGGCGACTGCAGCGACACCGGCTCCTGGGCGATGCGCTGGATCTCCACCACGCGGTCCACGGGCAGGTCCATCTCCATCGCGATCTCCTCGGGAGCGGGCTCCCTGCCGAGATCCTGGTGGAGCTGACGCTGGACCCGTACCAGCTTGTTGATCGTCTCGACCATGTGCACCGGTATGCGGATGGTGCGCGCCTGGTCGGCGATGGCCCGGGTGATCGCCTGCCGGATCCACCAGGTGGCGTAGGTGGAGAACTTGTAGCCCTTGGTGTAGTCGAACTTCTCCACCGCGCGGATCAGGCCGAGGTTGCCCTCCTGGATCAGGTCGAGGAACAGCATGCCCCGCCCGACGTACCGCTTGGCGATCGACACCACGAGCCGCAGGTTGGCCTCGATGAGCCGCTGCTTGGCGCGGACCCCCTCCCAGACCAGCTCCTCGAACTCCGGCCGGGCCAGGCGTATCCCGAGGTCGCACAGCTTGTCCTCGGCGAACAGGCCGGCCTCGATGGCCTTGGCGAGCTCCACCTCCTCCTCGGCCGTCAGCAGCGGGACGCGGCCGATCTCCCTGAGGTAGATACGGACGAGATCGCTGGTCGGCGCCCGCTTGCCGACGTCTTCCTCGTCGGGGCGGATGGTGTCGTCGTCGCCCTGGGGCTCGAGCACCTCCACACCTTTTTCGGCGAGCATCCGCACGACGCGTTCCAGCGCGTCGGCCGGCAACTCGGAGCGGTCGAGCGCGGCGGCCACGTCGTCGACGGTGACGCTCCCGCGCTCCCTTCCTCTCGCGACAAGATCCGCCACTTGGTCAACCGATGGCGGTCCGCTTGGCAGCACCGATGCACCCACGCGTCATAGTCTGCGGTATACCCCACAGAAAAGGGCAGGCCTATTTTTGTCACAGATGGTAAGGCGATCTCATTACCGAATTGATATCAAATGAACGTTTGGCCGTGCTGACCAGCGGAAAGTAAAGTTAATTACGCTCAGACGGCGCGTTCTCTAAACACCCGTCGTTGTTGTTCGAGCGCCACCAGTTCGCCGAAGAGCCGGTTGTACTCCTGCTGCTGCTCAACGGGGTTGAGCCGCTCCATGCGCGCCTTGATCTGCACCAGGGCCCGGGTGACGGCCACCTCGGCCAGCCGGGCGAGCACGGCCGCGCCGTAACGCTCCTCCTCGGCCATCTCGGCGCGCAGCGGCTCCACCGCGAACCGGGTCAGCATGGCGTGCACGGCCGTGTCCTCGGTCGTCCCGAACAACCGGTCGACCCAATCGCGCCCGCCCGGCCCGGCCGCGGCCGTGCCGCCGGCCGCCACGATCAGCTCGTACAGGGCGGCGTGGCCGGGCACGGTGAACACCTGGGCGCCGAGGGCGTCGAACTCCGGGCCCATCAGCGCCGGACGCTGCACGGCCAGCTTGAGCGCCTCGACCTCCACCCGCACCACCGGGTCCGTGGGGTCGGGGGCGGGCGCCGCGGGACGGCGGGCGCCCCGCGCGGGCGCCGAGGCGCCGCCGGAACGGCCGCCGATCTCCTGGATGCGGCGCAGCACCATGCGCTCGTCCATGAAGCCGAGCCAGCGGTCGAGGTCGACGGCGTAGCGTCCGCGCAGCGCGGGGTCCTTGATGCCGGCGACGAGCGGAGCGGCGGCGTCCAGCGCGGCGATCCGGCCCTCGTTGCTGTCGAGGTCGTAGCGGGAGATGACGCTGCGGATGGCGAACGCGAACAGCGGCTCGCGGCCCGCGATCAGGTCGCGCACCGCGCCGTCGCCGTGCTTGACCCGCAGATCGCAGGGGTCAAGGCCGTCCGGCTGCACCGCCACGAAGGTCTGGGTGACGAACTTCTGCTCGTCGGCGAAGGCCCGCAGCGCGGCCTTCTGGCCCGCCGAATCACCGTCGAAGGTGAACACGACCTCGCCACGGAACTCGGCCTGGTCGAGCAGCAGCCGCCGCAGCACCTTGATGTGGTCCTCGCCGAACGAGGTGCCGCAGGTGGCCACGGCGGTCGGCACGCCCGACAGGTGGCAGGCCATCACGTCGGTGTAGCCCTCGACGACGACCGCCTGGGAGCGCTTGGAGATCTCGCGCTTGGCCAGGTCGATGCCGTACAGCACGGTGCTCTTCTTGTAGATCGGGCTGTCCGGCGTGTTGAGGTACTTGGGGCCGTCGTCGGAGTCGAGCAGCTTGCGTGCGCCGAAGCCGATGACGTCGCCGGTGATGTCGCGGATCGGCCACACCAGCCGCCCGCGGAAACGGTCCACCGGGCCGCGGCGGCCCTCGCGGGCCAGGCCGCCCTTGATCAGCTCGTTGACGGTGAAGCCGCGGCCGAGCAGGTGGCGGGCCAGCCGGTCCCACTCGGCGGGGGCGTACCCGACGCCGAACCGCTCGGCGTCCGCCCGCTCGAACCCGCGCTCGGCGAGGAACCGGCGGCCCGGGGCGGCCTCGGCGGCCTCGAGCAGGCCGGTGTAGAACTCCGCCGCCGCCTTGTGCGCCTCCAGCAGGCGGGTGCGCTCGCCGTGCTCGCGCCCCGGGACGTACCCGCCCTGCTCGTAGCGCAACTGGATGCCGGCCCGCTGGGCGAGCCGCTCGATGGCCTCGGTGAACGACAGGTGCTCAAGCTTGCGGACGAACGTGATGACGTCGCCGCCCTCGGCGCAGCCGAAGCAGTACCAGTAGCCCCGGGTGGGGGTCACGTTGAACGAGGGCGACTTCTCCTCGTGGAACGGGCACAGCCCCTTGAGGTTGCCGCCACCCGCGTTGCGGAGCTGGATGTGCTCCCCCACGACATCGGCGATGGGTGAGCGCTCCCGCACGAGCGCGATGTCGTCGTCACTGATCCGCCCGGCCACGCCCGTGAGTCTACGGCTCGGACGGGAGGCGCCGGACGGCAGCCATGCAGGATGGGCGATTTTTCGTGAATGGTGCGTGGTGTCGGTGGAGGTCCGTTACAAAGGAAACGCTCATTTTCGGTAACGTCTGACGGGTGGGGATCATGCGATCGGGGCGAATGGCCGCCATTGCCGCGGCGGTGCTGGTCACCGCCGCCAGCGCGGCCTGCGCCGCCCCCGGCGGAGTGGCCGGGATCAGCACCTTGCCACCCGCGCCGACCGCGCCGACCCCGGACCTGACCGCCGACCCGGGAGTCTCCCCGTCCGGCCTCGGCGCCTCCCCCGACGCGTCCGGCCCCACCGGCTCGGCCGTGCCCGAGCCGGCCCAGGACGAGATCGACCCCGCCTCCCTGGAACCCGCCGCGTCGCCCAGCGTGACCCTGCCCAAGGGCGACGCCCCCGTGCGGGTGCCGCCGCCGCGGTTGTCGCCGTTCAAGTACGTCTTCCCGGTGCGCGGCTGCCGCGTCGACTACCCCCGCCAGGCGGCCGCCGTCCCCAAGAGCACCATCTGGGCCGGCAAGGGCTGCGCGTTCGTCGCCCCCGTGGACGGCGTGGTGCACGAGACCAACGTCCGCAACCGCTGGACCGCCACCACCGACCGCGGCGCCGACCGGGTGGGCCGGTTCGTCTCCATCATCGGCCGCGACGGCGTCCGCTACCTCGGCGGCCACCTCGACTCCGTCCAGAACGGCATCCGCCCCGGCGTCCCCGTCCGCGCCGGCCAGCTCCTCGGCACCGTCGGCGACTCCGGCGACGCGAAAGGCGCATCCGCCAACCTCTACTTCGCCATCTCCTGGCAGACGTCCTCCGCGTACTGGTGGATCCGCCGCGGCATGGTCGACCCCTGGTCCTACCTGGACGCCTGGATGACCGGCAACCCCACCCTCTCCCCCCGCACCGAGGTCGCCTCCCTCCGCGCCCGCCTCGGCGCCACCCCCCGCTGCCAGACCGACTGCACCGCCAAGCCGAACCGCAAACCCCGCCCCACCCCGTCGCCCACCCGCATCCCCACCCCTCAGGTCACCATCGGCTGACCCCGGCGCACGCCACTCCGCCGTCCCGGCCGGTCCGCGCCGATCCGTTGTTCGAAGCGGCCTACCTGTTCACTCCCCGGCAACTGAACCGGTACAGCAGATCAGGGCCTGTGCTTCACCACCACCCCCTATCCCTGACACGCGCCATAACTCGACGCTTCGACAATGGAAAGTACGCGCGACCCGGACCGTCCCGTCACGGTCGACGTCCGGAGAGGTGCTGAAAGCCGGCGAGCACCCAGGGATCGGATCAGCCGGTCAGCCTCAGTCGCTTCCGGCGACTTCCGTGAAATTTTCACACTCGGGGACATCGTGAGGTGATCGCCTTACGGCGAATGTCCAGGCAAGAACCGCTCCGCCGCGATGCCCCAGGTCAGTGGGTTTGACGCTGCGCCCGGCAGTCGGATGTACTCCCCGACAACAACCCCCGCAGGAGCAGTCATGCGAACCGGGATCTCCGATGTTAGCGGTAACAGAGCAGGAGCGACTCCTCCCTTGGAGGCAGCCAAGGGGCGTGGATATCTCCTGCTAGATGTGAGGCGATCCCGGTGTGTATCTCCAGACCTCCTCGCGGTGGCCAGTTGTTATCGCTAACCCCCGGTGGGCCACGGCCGATTACCGCACGTCCGTTGCGCGAAGGCCCCCGTGTGTCATGCCGAGCGATGGCCGATCAGGCCCATGACGTGGGGCGTCGCCGCGCGCCGCGGGCCACCTCACATCCCCCGATGACCGTCCCCTGAGGAGCGTTCTCCGTGAGAAGTACACGACCACGAGCGGTGCTGTCCCCTGTAGCCGCCCTGATGCTGACGTTGGCCGCCGGAGCGGTCGCGCTCACGTCAGCCACTCCCGCCCAAGCGCTGGACAACGGTGTGGGCCGCACGCCGCCGATGGGGTGGAACACCTGGAACACCTTCGGCTGCAACATCAACGAAGCCCTGATCAAGCAGACCGCCGACGCGCTGGTCAACAACGGCATGCGTGACCTGGGCTACCAGTACGTCGTCGTGGACGACTGCTGGATGAACTCCACCCGCGACTCGGCCGGGAACCTCCAGGCCAACTCCTCCAGATTCCCGAGCGGCATGAAGGCCCTGGGTGACTACCTGCACGCCAGGGGCCTGAAGTTCGGCATCTACCAGGCCCCCTTGGACCGGACCTGCGCCCAGTACTTCGGCTCCTACCCGGGCGCGACCGGCGCCCAGGGACACGAAGAACAGGACGCCCGCCAGTTCGCCGCCTGGGGCGTCGACTACCTCAAGTACGACTGGTGCTCCCCCACCGGCACCATCAACGACCAGGTACGCGTCTTCGCCAAGATGCGCGACGCCCTGGCGGCCACCGGCCGGCCGATCCTCTACAGCATCAACTCCAACAGCATCCACGAGAAGACCGGCCCGATGCGCAACTGGGGCGACGTCGCCAACATCTGGCGGACCACCGAGGACATCACCAACACCTGGAACTCCGGCCAGACCAACGGCTACCCGATGGGCATCCAGAACATCGTCAACGTCAACGTGCCGCTGGCGGGCTACGCGCGGCCGGGGGCGTTCAACGACCCGGACATGATGGAGGTCGGCCGCGGCGGCATGACCGACACCGAGATGCGCAGCCACTTCGCCCTCTGGGCGATCATGGCCTCGCCGCTCATCGCGGGCAACGATGTCCGGAACATGGACAGCGCCACCACGACGATCCTGAAGAACCAGAATCTGATCGCCATCAACCAGGACACGCTCGGCCTTCAGGCCACCCAGGTCAGCAACGACGGCACCCGTCGGATCCTGGCCAAACGCCTGAGCAACGGCGACGTCGCGGTGGCCCTGTTCAACCAGGGCGGCAGCACCACCACGATCAGCACCACGGCATCCGCCATCGGCCTGGCGGGCAACTCCTTCACCCTGCGTGACGCCTGGACCAACGCCGTCACCTCGTCCACCGGCACCATCTCGGCGAGCGTGCCGGCGCACGGCACCGTCGTGTACCGCGTCAGCGGCGGAACGCCCACCACACCCACCCCGACGCCTACCTCCACCGCGTCCACGAGTCGCCTCCAGGGCGTGGGCTCGGGCCGGTGCCTCGACGTGACCGGCGCCTCCACGGCCAACGGTACCCAGGTGAACATCTGGGACTGCCACACCCAGAGCAACCAGCAGTGGACCTCGACGGCCGCCGGTGAACTGCGCGTCTACGGCAACAAGTGCCTGGACGTCAACAACAACGGCACCGCCGACGGCACCACCGTCATCATCTGGGACTGCAACGGCCAGAACAACCAGAAGTGGCGCTTCAACGCCGACGGCACCATCACGTCCCTCAGCGCGAACAAATGCCTGGACGTCATCAACAACGGCACCGCCAACGGCACCAGACTGAACATCTGGTCCTGCACCGGCGCCGCCAACCAACGCTGGAACCGCATCTGATCCCCACGACGTGACCCGCTTCTCCGGGGCTCACCCCCACGCCCGTGGGGGTGAGCCCCGGGTGCGCCCCGGCCGCGAGAACGCGGGGGTCAGGAGTGGGAGGTCAGGGAGTGGTGGAGAGATGTGGCGGAGGCGTCGGTCAGGGAGGCCAGCTGGTCTATGACCACCCGGAGTCTGGTCTGGTCGTCGGGGGCTTCGGTGTACAGGGGGCGGAGGGCAGGTTCCAGGGTGGCGGGGGCGCCTAGGGTGATCATGCCGGCCAGTTCGGCGATCAGGGTGCGTTGGCGGGCCAGGTTGGCGTGGTGGTCGGCTCTTGACATCACGTAGTGGGCGGTCACGCCTTTGAGCAGGGCGCATTCGAGGCGGATGCGTCTTGGAATGATCAAGTTGGCGCGGTGGCGGGTGAGGCCGGGGCCGTAGAGCTGAGTGGTGGCTTGCTGGGCGCTGTGGCAGAAGCGGCCGATGAGGTCGCTGGTGAAGGACTTGAGGACCACCAGGTCGCGCATGGTGCCTTCGAAGCGGGTGGGCCACATCGGCTCGGCGACCAGGTCGGCGAGGGTTTCCTCCAGCTCGTTGAGGTCGGAGTCGCGGGCGTACCACTTGAGGGTGCGTTCGCAGACGTCGCGGCGTTCCTCGGGGTCGCGGAGCATGGTGGGGGTGACGTGGCCGGAGTGGAGGGCGTCCTCCAGGTCGTGGACGGAGTACGCGACGTCGTCGGCCCAGTCCATCACCTGGGCCTCGAAGGCGACCTCGCCGGCGGGGACACCGTCGCGGACCCAGTCGAAGACGGGGAGGTCGTCGGGGTACACGCCGTACTTGGCGCCGTGGTCGGAAGTCCAGGGGTACTTCAGCGCCGAGTCCAGGGCGGCGCGGGTGAGGTTGAGGCCGGCGCTGCGGCCGTCGGGGGTGAGGACCTTGGCTTCGAGGCGGGTGAGCAGGCGAAGGCTCTGCGCGTTGCCCTCGAAGCCGCCGCATCGCGCGGCCAGTTCGTTGAGCACCGCTTCGCCGTTGTGGCCGAACGGCGGGTGGCCGATGTCGTGCGCCAGGCACGCGGTCTCCACCAGGTCGGGGTCGCAGCCGAGCGCTTTGCCCATCTCGCGGCCGATCTGCGCGCACTCCAGCGAGTGGGTCAGCCGGGTGCGCGGCACGTGCCTGCCGTGGTCGCGGACGTCTCCCGGGCCGACCACCTGGGTCTTGGCCGCGAGCCGCCGCAGCGCGGCGCTGTGCAGCACCCGGGCACGGTCGCGCTCGAACGCGCTGCGCTCGGGGTTGCCGGGAGGTTCCGGTACCCATCTGGCCTGGTCGGACTCGTCATAACCTTCCATCGGTAGCCGGGATGCTACCCCCGGGACGGCACTCCAACGACGAACATCGGCGAAACTCCGCACGTCCGGCGCACGTCGCGCGTCGCCCCAGGTCAAGCACCCCTTATCACCCCCTTACCCGCATGCCGTCGCACCCCTCAGCGGGCCCGCCGCGGCGGCGTACCACCCCGGCGGGCCGGGAATCATCGTGTGTCGGAGTCGTCGGCCGTGACGACGGCGCGCCCCGCCTCCAGGCGGGCCACCGGCACGCGGAACGGCGAGCAGGAGACGTAGTCGAGCCCGATGCGGTGGCAGAACCGCACCGACTCGGGGTCGCCGCCGTGTTCGCCGCAGATGCCGAGCTTGAGGTCGCGCCGGGTGGCGCGGCCCTCCCGCACGGCGAGGCTCATCAGCCGGCCCACTCCCCCGCGGTCCAGCGTCTCGAACGGCGAGACGCCGAAGATGCCGAGGTCGAGGTAGCGGGAGAAGAACGCGGCCTCCACGTCGTCCCGGGAGAACCCCCAGGTCATCTGGGTGAGGTCGTTGGTGCCGAAGGAGAAGAACTCGGCGGCCTCGGCGATCTGCCCCGCGGTGAGCGCGGCGCGCGGCACCTCGATCATCGTGCCGATCATGGCCCGCACCCCGGTCTCCTCCAGGATGCGCCGCGCCTCGTCGCGGACGTGCTCCAGCTCCTGCACCGCCCCCACCAGCGGGATCATGATCTCGGCACGCGGGTCGCCCCCGGCGGCCCGCCGCTGCGCCACCGCCTCGGCGATGGCGCGCACCTGCATGGCGAACAGCCCGGGGATGACCAGCCCGAGCCGTACGCCGCGCAACCCCAGCATGGGGTTCTCCTCATGCAGCCGCCGCACCGCGGCCAGCAGCCGGCGGTCGCGCGGGGAGGCGTCGTCCCCGGCGAGGGCGACCTTCACCGACAGGGAGGTGAGGTCGGGCAGGAACTCGTGCAGCGGCGGGTCGATGAGGCGGATGGTCACCGGCCGCCCGTCCATCGCCGCGAGGATCCCGGTGAAGTCCTCCTTCTGCAGCGGCTCCAGCGCGTCGAGCGCCCTCTGCCGCCCCTCTCCCCGGCCGGCGAGGATCAGGTCCTCGACGAGCTTCCTCCGCTCGCCGAGGAACATGTGCTCGGTGCGGCACAACCCGATGCCCTGCGCGCCGAACCGCCGGGCCCGTGCGGCGTCCTCGGGGGTGTCGGCGTTGGCGCGCACGGCCATGCGGCGGCGGCCGTCGGCGTGGCGCATGAGGCGGTCCACGGCGCGCACCAGCTCGTCGTCCAGGTCGCCGTTGCCGTCGAAGTACTCGACCACCGGGGACGCCACCACGGGCACCTCGCCGAGGAACACCTCGCCGGTGCCGCCGTCGATGGAGATCAGGTCGCCCTCGGCCACCTCCACGCCGCCGGGGCCGGTGAAGCGGCGCGCCTCGGCGTCCACGTCGAGCTGCTCGGCGCCGCACACGCAGGTCTTGCCCATGCCGCGGGCCACGACGGCGGCGTGGGACGTCTTGCCGCCCCTGCTGGTCAGCACCCCCTGGGCGGCGATCATGCCGGACAGGTCGTCCGGGGTGGTCTCGCGGCGCACCAGGATGACGTGCTCGCCCCGCCCCGCCAGTTCCTCGGCGCGCTCGGAGGAGAACACGGCCTTCCCGACGGCGGCGCCCGGTGAGGCGTTCATGCCCGTGGTGATGAGGCGGCGCCCGCCGGTCTCGCCGAACCGGGGGAACATGAGCTGGGCGAGTTGCTCGCCGGTGACGCGGCCGAGCGCCTCGTCCATGTCGATGAGGCCCTGGTCGGCGAGCTGGACGGCGATGCGGAACGCCGCGGCGGCGGTGCGCTTGCCCACGCGGGTCTGCAGCATCCACAGCTTGCCGCGCTCGATGGTGAACTCGATGTCGCACAGGTCGCGGTAGTGGTTCTCCAGCGTGCCCATGATGTCGAGCAGCCGCCGGTACGACTCGGGGTCGATGTCGCGCAGCCGTTCCAGCGGCACGGTGTTGCGGATGCCGGCCACGACGTCCTCGCCCTGCGCGTTCTGCAGGTAGTCGCCGTAGACGCCCTGCTGCCCGGTGCCGGGGTCGCGGGTGAACGCGACGCCGGTGCCGGACTCCATGCCGAGGTTGCCGAACACCATGGCCACGACGTTGACGGCCGTGCCGAGGTCGGGGGGGATGCGTTCCTGGCGGCGGTACAGCACGGCGCGCTCGGCGTTCCATGACCCGAACACCGCCTCGACGGCCATGCGGAGCTGCTCGTGGGGGTCGGCCGGGAAGCCGGAGCCGGTCTCGGCGAGGGTGATCTCCTTGTACCTCTCGACCAGGCGCTGGAAGTCGCCCGCGTCGAGGCCGAGGTCGTCCTCGACGCCCTTGTCCCGCTTGACGTCCTCGAGGACGGTCTCGAACCGTGCGCCGTCGATGCCGAGGACGGTCCTGCCGAACATCTGGATCAGCCGCCGGTAGGAGTCCCAGGCGTGCCGCTCGTCACCGGACCGCTTGGCGAGCCCGTGCACCGACTCGTCGTTCAGCCCGACGTTGAGCACCGTCTCCATCATGCCCGGCATGGAGAACTTGGCACCCGACCGCACGCTGACGAGCAGCGGGTCGTCCGGCGCCCCCAGGCGACGGCCCATCGCCTTCTCCAGCACCGCGAGATGTGCCTCGATCTCCTCGGCGAGCCCCCCGGGCAACCCACCCTCCCGCAGGTACCGCCGGCACGCCTCGGTCGTGATGGTGAACCCCGGGGGCACGGGAAGCCCGAGATTCGTCATCTCCGCGAGATTCGCACCCTTCCCGCCGAGCAGATCTTTCAGGTCTTTGTTTCCCTCGGTGAAGTCGTATACGTACTTCGGCACATCCAGCTCCTAACGACCTCGGCGGCGAGCCCTCCGCCCCGTTCACCGGACTCTACCTATGAAGCGGGACGCTAATCGTCACCCACCTCGCTTGAGGACGTCTTCCCAGCTAGATGCTAATGCATCGGTCTAATCCAATTAGATTCCACCCCACCATGACCCCGAAACCCGTAGCGCCGATGGTCATTTCCGCAGTCCCATTCCCGGCCGGTCACCAGACATTCGCCGCGACGCCTGAAATGGTGTAGACCAATAAATGGTGTAGACCAACCGCCGTTCCGGAACACCCGCCATTCCACGCATGACCGGCCCCCCGCACCGTCCCGGCCCTCACAGGGGGACGGTGCGGGGCTCCCGCCCGGCCGCCCTCCACAGGCGGCCCCGGCAAGGGCTCAACGGCCCGCGACGCCGTCCTTGAGCCCACCCAGGAACGTGGACCACTCCGTCGGCGTGACGACCAGGGCCGGAACGGCCGGGGTCTTGCTGTCCCTGACAGCGACCAGGCCCGGCATGTTCACCGCGACCTCGACACAGTTGCCGTCGTCTGTGCTGTAGGTGCTCTTGCGCCATTGGGCGTTCTGCAGGTCACCCACTTTGGTTCACCGCTTCCTCTATGAGTTGAAGTGACTGTTTGAACGGTAAAGCCTCGGCACGTACCGCGTCATACCTAGTGGTGAGCTGGGTGATGATCTGCCGATCCTCTATCGTCCGACCGCTTGGCTGTGCGTCCGTATAGGCGCCGTATGTGATGCCGTTGCGTTCGGCGACGATGAAGCCGCCGGACAGGCCGCAGTGCTCTCCGGCCTCGTACGGCACTATCTGTACGGTCACGCTGGGGCGCCGGGCGGCCTCCATCAGGAACCGCAGTTGTTCCCGCATGACCTCCGTGCCGCCGACGCGGCGCCGGATCACGGCTTCGTCCAGCACGAAGGTGGTTGCCGGGGGCTTGGGCCTCTGCATGATCGACTGCCGTCTCATGCGGTTCGCGAGGCGTTCGTCGACTTCCTCAGAAGTGATGCCGGGGGCCACCGAGATCAGCGCGCGTGCGTACTTCTCGGTCTGGAGGAGGCCCGGGACGATCATGGGTTCCCAACTGCGAAGCGTTTCTGCAACTTCTTCCTCTTCCAGCCAGGGCCTGAGGTGCTCGGGTGCCTGGCTCCAGTTGGTGGCGCGGTAGAGCGCGAACATGGTGCCGTCCAGCCCGAGGGCCTTGTCGCATGCCCGGGCGAAGTCGTCCGTCGGGGCGCGCCTGAGGGTTTCGACCATGGCGATCATGGAGTCCGAGAAGCCCATGCGGGAAGCGAGTGCTCGCTGGGAGAGCCTGGCGGTGTCTCGGTGCCGGCGGAGTTCTTGGGCGAAGAGGCCGCGAGGGGACGCGTAGGGGTCCTGGGTGGGGAAGAACAACTCACTCCTTTCTTGGTGAATATCGGAAATATCGGTGTGCTCACAAGCCTGCTCACCCCAAGTGTGGTGCTGGGTAAGCACGAATCGCTACCGATCGTAGTCTTCTGGCGACACTCTGGCAGGGCGAATCCTCCAGGAGGGGCGGCCCTCATGACGGACGAAAAGGTGAGCGCATGCGGGCAGGAAGACTGCTGGGCGTCGTCGAACTGGCCGGAGAGCCGAGTTCAGCCGGGCTCGCCCGGGATTTCGTGCGGGCGAGACTCGGCGACGATCACCCGGCGCTGGACACCGTGACGCTCCTGGTCTCCGAAGTGGTCACCAACGCGATACTTCACTCGGACTCCAGGAACGGAGGGCGGATCAGGGTGTCACTCGCCGACTGCTCCGACTTCGTCCACGTCGATGTCGTGGACGCGGGCGGTGAGACGGTTCCCCATGTGCGTGACGACAGATCGGGTGAGGGCGGGCGTGGCCTTCAGATCGTGCAGATGCTCGCCTCCCGGTGGGGCGTACGCCGGGACACCGCCGGGCGGGCCGTCTGGTTCCAGGTGGAGTGCTTACTCGATGCACAGTTGTGAGTGAGCAGGTTCCGGGGGTGTGAGGGCGGAGCCCCCACCCTGGGGGTTTGGGGTGGGGTTCCAATAAACACAGTCCGAGCGGAGCGAGGGCCATTTCACGGTGGGCAGGCCGAACGGGTCTGGGCTCTCGGTGAGGGCTGGGGTGGTTCAGGTTCCGCGGTGGGCAGGCCGAACGGGTCTGGGCTCTCGGTGGGGGCGGGAGGTGGTTCAGGCGGAGTCATGTTGGGCGAAGTGGCGTTCGCAGAGTCTCAGGTGGCGGGCGTGCCAGACCATGTAGGTGCCGAGGACCAGTTGGGTGAGGCTGCGGCCGACGTCTTCCCAGCGGTCGCGGAGGCGTAGCCAGAGCAGTTTGGTGCGGCGCAGGTGGGGGCGGGTGTTGCTCGGGGTGGCCAGGCAGGGGGCGCGGTTGGGGATGGCGCGGGTGTGGGCGGCGGTGGTTTCCAGGGTGTGGCGGGTGAGGATCTCGCGGACCACGGAGCGGACGGTCAGGGGGGCCAGGTGCCAGGCGGGGCAGGGGCGGTTCACGGCCACGCCGAACGGGATGTGGTTGGGGCGGGAGCGGCGGTAGGGGTCGAAGCGGTCGTGGTCGGGACAGCCGGCGCGCTGGTACTCCAGGTAGTCGAAGCACACGACCGAGCCGGCCGGGATGGCGGTGCCGTCGTCCAGGGCGATCTCGCCGGAGGTGACGCGGTGGGCGATGCCGAACAGGGGGTACATGCGCAGGGTTTCGTCGATGACGTGTTCCAGCAGCTTCTCGTCGGTGGCGGCGCGGCGCTGGATCTCCGGGTGGCGGGCCAGTTCCATCAGCACGTGCGCGCTCGCCTCGGCGCTCTGCACGACCGCCGTGGTGAAGAAGGTGCCCTGGAGGTACAGCGCCCGCTGCCGGGCGTCCAGCAGCATCGGCAGCACGTGCGGCACCTCGCCGAGTGAAGCTTTCAGATGACCGGTGAGGCGCAGGCGCCGGTCCATGTGCCGGAGCGTGCGGCACTTGAGTGCGTCGGCCACGTCGGCGGCGCTGGCCACGATCATGTCCCTCACCTCGGGCGGGCAGGGCGCGCGGAACACCACCCGGTGGTAGAACTCCGCCCACACCGGCATCAGCTCGTCGCGCAGCCGTACCAGCCCGGCCCGGCCGTGGTACGCGGCCTCGACGCTTTCCACGGCGAGGCGGTCGGCGGTGTGGCTCGGCATGGTGAGCATGCGGCGGGTGCAGCGGGCCACCTCGTCGTACAGCGGCCCCGGTTCCAGGTGCTCCTGGTGGATCTCGGCTCCTGGTGACAGCCAGTACCAGAACAGGTCGGACAGCGCGGCACCGCGGCTGCGCCCGTCCGCCGCGGGGTGCGAGTAGACCTCCATGAAACGGGACACGTCGAGGTCACCGGGGATCACGATCCCCTCGGTGCCGTTGATGCGGGCGAACAGCCGTATCCGTAACGCGATGACGGCGGCCGGGAGCCAGTAGGGGAGGGTCACGGCGCAAATCGAGACGACGAGCAAAACGATCATGTTACTCTCATCCGTGCGGGGACCAGATATACGAAATAAGCTCACAAAGGCCTCCCGTGTAATCCCCTGCAACGGTGCCATCCGTGTAACCCTCGACCCCGGGGAACCCCGTGACCCTGGACCTGACACCCGGACCGGTCAACCTCCGCGACTTCGAGACGGCGGCTCGCGACCGGCTGGACCCCGTGTACTACGACTACTTCGCGAGCGGCGCGCAGGACGAGATCACCGTCGCCGCCAACGAGGAGGCGTTCCGGCGACGATCGCTGGTCCCCCGGGTGCTGCGCGGCGGCGGCCCGCCCCGGCTGGAGACCACCGTGCTCGGCACCCCCGCCTCCATGCCGGTGCTGCTCGCGCCGACCGCGTTCCACCGGCTGGCCTGGCCCGAGGGCGAGCCCGCCACCGCACGCGCCGCCGCGTCCGCCGGTGTCGTCATGATCGCCGCGATGCTCTCCACCGTCACGATCGAGGAGATCGCGGCGACCGGCGCCACGCTGTGGTTCCAGCTCTACCCGCAGCCGGACCTCGCCTTCACCGAGTCGCTGGTCCGCCGGGCCGAGGCCGCGGGCTGCCGCGCGCTGGTGCTCACCGCGGACTCTCCCGCGCTCGGCCGCAACGAGCGCGGCGACCGCAACGGTTTCCACGACCTGCCCCCGCACATCCACTGCGCCAACATGGGCGAGAACGGCCACGTCCGCCAGGTGGTGCTGTCGCCGGACGTCTCGTGGAGCTACCTCGACCGGCTGCGCGCCATGACCTCGCTGCCGATCCTGCTCAAGGGCGTGCTGCACCCGCGGGACGCCAGGATCGCCGTCGAGAACGGCGTGGACGGCATCGTGGTGTCCAACCACGGCGGACGGCAGCTCGACACCACGCCCCCCTCGCTGGACCGGCTGCCGCTGATCGCCGAAGCGGTCGGCGGCCGGGTGCCGCTGCTGATGGACGGCGGCGTGCGGCGCGGCACCGACGTGGTGAAGGCCCTGTCGCTCGGCGCGACCGCCGTGGCGATCGGCCGCCCGGTGTTGTGGGGCCTCGCCGCCGCCGGGGAGGCGGGGGTGGGCCGCGTGCTGTCCCTGCTGCGCACCGAACTGGAGAACGCCCTCACCCTCTGCGGGGCCGCCACCCCGGGCGAGGTGACCAGGGACGAACTCGGCGGCATCCTCGCGTGACCGGACGGCCGGTGACGGCCCGCGCGACCCGCCCCGCCCGCCGGGTGACCGGCGACGACCCGCGTGACAACACCACCCCACCGGCCCCGGGGGCCGGTGGCCAGCACGGGAGGACTCCCACGTGACCCTGAAGGTGATCGGCGCCGGTGTCGGGCGCACCGGGACGTTGTCGCTGAAGGCGGCGCTGGAACGGCTCGGGTTCGGGCCCTGCTTCCACGGCCGCCACGTGCTGGACCACCCCGAGCGGCTGCCGATGTGGCGGGCCGCGGCGGACGGCGAGGCGGTGGACTGGCACGCGGTGTTCGCCGGGTACGCCGCGAGCGTCGACTGGCCCGGCGCGGCGTACTGGCGCCCGCTGCTGGAGACGTTCCCCGGCGCCAAGGTGATCCTCACCGTGCGGGACGCGGAGCGCTGGTACGACAGCGTGCACGACACGATCTACCAGATGTTCGGCGACGGCCCCGGGGACGGCGACCCGCGGGTGGCCGAGGCGCGTGGCGTCGTGCCCGGCCTGGATGTGTTCACCGACTTCCACCGCCGCATGATCTGGGACGGCTTCTTCGGCGGCCGGTTCGCCGACCGCGGCCACGCGCTCGCCGTCTACGAGGCCCACAACGCCGCCGTGCTGCGCGAGGTGCCCCCCGAGCGGCTGCTGGTCGTCGAGCCGGGAGCCGGCTGGGAGCCGCTGTGCGAGTTCCTCGGCGTGGAGGTGCCGGACGAGCCGTACCCGAGGCTCAACGACCCCGCCGCCTTCTGGTCCCGCGTCGCCGCCCGCGTCGCCGAGTCCCGCGCCTGACTCCGTCGTCCGGCGGCACCACCGTTCTCCGGTCGCAGCCGCACATCGTCCGCGGGGACGATGTGCGGCGCGCGGAGCGGTTGCCACGATCGGTCGTGGGCGGCCCCGGCGATGACCGTCGAGACCGCCCGAGGACACGGACCGCACCGCCGCAGAGAGGACAGACGATGCCGCTCACCCGCTCGCCCCTGCGCAGGCTCGCCGCAGCCGGGCTCACGCTCGGGCTCGCCCTGGTGACCTGTGCCGCGACGACAGTGCCCGCGACCGCGCTGGCCGGGCCCCCGGCCGCGGCCCCCGCCGCCGCCCTGGACCGCGCCCTGTTACGCCAGACCCTGGACGCCGTACGCGACGCCGGCATGTACGGCCTCTACTCCGCCGTGCACGACGGCCGGGAGCGGTGGCAGGGCGCCTCGGGCGTCGCCGACGTGCGGACGCGGCGGCCGGTGCGGCCCGACATGGTGCACCGCGTCGGCAGCATCACCAAGACCTTCACCACCGTCGCGCTGCTGCAGCAGGCCGAGCGGGGACGCCTGGAGCTGGACGCCCCCATCGCCCGCTACCTCCCGGACGTCGTGCCGGGCGAGCTGGGCCAGGCGGTCACCGTGCGCATGCTGCTCAACCACACCAGCGGCATCGGCGACTACGTCGTCGGCGCCTTCCCGTCGCTGGCCGTGGGCTCCCCCGCGAGCCTCGACGACAACAGGTTCCACCGGTTCACCCCCCGGCAGCTCGTCGCCCACGGCCTCGCCGCCCCCGCCACCGGGGAGCCCGGGCAGCGGTTCTCCTACTCCAACACCAACTACGTCATCGCGGGCCTGCTCCTTTCCAAGCTGACCGGCGGCGACGCCGAGGGGTACATCACCCGCCACGTCATCCGCAAGGCCGGCCTGCGTGACACCGCCTTCCCGCGCACGCCGTTCATCCCGGGCCCGCACTCCAAGGGCTACGAGGCGTTGTACGGCCTCATCGACCCGCCGCGCGACTACAGCGTCTACGACATGTCGTGGGCGTACACCGCGGGCGCCGTGGTCGCCACGATGGACGACCTGTCCGCCTTCTACCGCGCGCTGCTGACCGGCCGCCTGATCGGCCCGCGGTGGCTGGCCGAGATGCAGACCACCGTGACCGTGCCCGACGCGGCGGGCGACACCGTCTTCTACGGCCTCGGCATCTACGCCATGGACCTGCCCTGCGGCCGCTTCTGGGGTCACGACGGCGCCGTGTTCGGGTACGGCACCATCTCCATGTCCAGCGCGGACGCGTCCCGCCAGTTCTCCGTCGGGATCAACCTCATGAAGTACCAGCGCGTCGACGAGAACGGCCAGGCCGAGGCGCACGCCATCGACTTCGCGCTGCGCGACCACGTGTTCGCGGCCGGCTGCGGCACCTCCGCCGCGGCCACCCGTTCCGCGGTGCCGCCGAACGTTTTCCGCATGGACGGGCGCCCGTTCTTCGTGAAGTGACCTGAACCGCACGACCGGCGCGACTATGGAGGATATGAAAGTGAGGTGGCTGGGCACTTTCCGTGGTCGACAGGAGTAGGGCGGGTTGGGGCACGTGGTTGTGGAGCCGTTGTCGCGGCAGGATCCCCGGCGGGTCGGCACGTATGTGCTGCTCGGCCGGCTCGGTGCCGGGGCCATGGGGCGGGTCTACCTCGGCCGGTCCCTGGCGGGCCGCCTGGTCGCGGTGAAGACGATCAGGAGCGACCTGGCCGACGACCACGACTTCCGGGCGCGGTTCGCCCACGAGGTGGCGGCGGCGCGGCGGGTGAGCGGCATGTTCACCGCGCCGGTCGTCGCGGCCGACGCGCAGGCCGACGTGCCGTGGCTGGCGACCGCGTACGTGCCCGCCCCGTCACTGGAGCGGCTCGTGCGGCTGTGCGGGCCGCTCCCGGTGGCGGCCGTGCGGTGGCTGGCCGCCGGGTGCGCCGAGGCGCTGGACTCCATCCACTCGGCGGGCCTGGTGCACCGCGACCTCAAACCCGCCAACGTGCTGGTGTCGCTGGACGGGCCGCGGGTCATCGACTTCGGGGTGGCCCGCGCGGCCGAGCGCATGACGCTCACCGCGACCCGGCAGGCGGTCGGCACCCCGGCGTACATGGCGCCCGAGCAGGCCCGCGACACGCGTGAGGCCGTCATGGCGAGCGACATCTTCTCGCTGGGGTCCACCCTGCTGTTCGCCGCGACCGGCCACTCGCCGTACCCGGGCAGGTCCATGTCGGAGATCCTGGTGCGCCTCGCCACCGAGCCGCCCGACCTGAGCGGGCTGCCCGAGGGCCTGCTGGACACGGTGACCTGGTGCCTGGAGCGCGACCCGGACCTGCGCCCCACGGCGGGGTGGCTGCTCGCCCACATGGCGCGGCACGCCGGCGACGAGGAGCGGACGTTCTCCGCGGCGTCGCTGCCGCCGCGCGCGGTCGGGCTGATCGAGCGGTACCGGCAGGCGGCCCACGCGCCGTTCGAGGAACCGGGCGACGGCGTGCCGCTGGAAGAGGACGAGGTGACGTACGTCCCGCCGGGCTCGGGCGCCGGGTCCGCGCCGGGTGAGCCGAGCGGGCCGAGCGGGCCGCCGTCCCGGCCGCCGGACGCGACGGCGCGGCGGGACGACGGCGACGACCGGCCCTCCCTGCCCGCGCCCCGCCGGCTCGGCGGGCCCGCCCAGGTGGCGGTGTACGCGCTGTCGGTGGCGCTGGCCCTGGTGCTGGGCGG
Organism: Sphaerisporangium sp. B11E5; assembly: GCF_039871875.1. Lineage (NCBI taxonomy): Bacteria > Bacillati > Actinomycetota > Actinomycetes > Streptosporangiales > Streptosporangiaceae > Sphaerisporangium > Sphaerisporangium sp. B11E5. Next base: position 69,426 of record NZ_JBDPMD010000042.1, read on the forward strand.
CACGGCCGGGCTGGTGCTCAGCAACCAGCGCGACGACCCGTACTCTCGTCAAGGCCGTGACCACCCGCCGCCCGGCCCGCCGCCCGGCGAGCCGCCGGTGCCGTACGGCGGCACCGCGGAGCCCGGCGGGAAGCCGCGCATCCTCGTCAACCAGCCGATGGGCGACGGGTGGACGGTCTTCGTGGTCCACGGCCGCGGCTGGTCTCCCGGTCAGCGGGTGACGATCCGCCTGGACGGGGGCCGCGTGTCCCCCGTCATGCCGGTGGTGGACCGGCAGGGCACGTTCAACTACGCCGTCAACCAGCATCGGGAGTTCTTCCCCGGCAAACTCCCCCCGGGCCGGCACCAGGTGACAGCCCGCGCGTCCGGCGGGGGTCCGGACGCGCGGGCCGGCTTCAGCGTCAACAGCGGGTAGCGCCGCGCCATCCGCTCCTGACGGGCTCATGGCATGCCGCTCCACCACAGGTCCTCCTGGCGGGAGCACCAGACCGGGTCGTCCAGGCGGGCCAGGTCGGTGAGGGTGATGATCTCGTGTTCCAGCAGCACGCCCACCACCACCTCGTCGGACAACCTGCTGCCCGCGCGGGCCAGGCCCCGGCCGATGATCTTGCGGCGGAGTACCTTGATGTGCTCGCCGACGCGGGCGGACAGGCGGTCGCGGAACGCCGGGTCGGTGGCGAAGCGTTCCAGCTCGTAGCTGGCGTCGGTGACCTCCAGGGCGGCGCGGGCGATCTCCGGGGTGCGGGGCAGCGGCGTGGTGCGGCTCGGGTCGACCAGCCAGGGGCGGCACCACAGCAGGGCGACCAGGAACAGCTTGGTCATCGGGTCCAGGTACAGCGGCAGCAGCGTGGTGTCGCCCTTCTGCCCCTTGACGCCGGGCCCGGAGTGCTCGGCCCGCAGGTCGATGTCCGGCTCGCGCGGGATGACGACCACGCGCAGCGGCTGCCCGTCGTCGAGCATCGCCCCCGACCCCACCAGAGCCGTGCCGCACCGCATGAACCACCCGCCGGTGGGCTCCTCGCCGTCGCGCAGGCGGGGCAGGCGGATGCGGTGGCCGTCGGTCTCGACGTACAGCGCGTGGGTGCAGCTCATGTTGGCCACCCACGCCCCGTCGCGCAACGCGGTGACCACCCCGGCCCGCCGCGACAACCCCCGGTCGCCGGGGAGCATCAGGTCGGCGTCGGCTCCCCTGCCGAACACCAGCCGCGTGCCCTCGGCCACCTCGATCGTGCGCCCGGACGGCCCGGTGACGCGCGTCGTGGCCGACACCGACGCCCCCACCCCCATGGCCACCTCGCCCTCGCGTTGCCGACGTCGCGGATTCTAGGTTCCGCACGGCCCGGCGCGGCACCCCGGAGTTCGGGGATGGCCCGGCCCGCTAGTAGTGGCCGCGGTGCACGGCCCCGGTCCACGCCCACAAGAAGATGGTGAGCATCAGTGCCCCGAGGACGAGCAGCGGCGCGGAGACCAGGAAGTCGCCGCGGACGGCGCCGAGCACCCCGGCGGGGATCGGGACCAGCCAGTAGACCGGCGGCGGCCAGTGCGGGTGGACGAGGGGGCGGCGCCCGGTGCCGTTCGGCGCGAGCATGTGGGAGGCCCCGAAGTAGCCCTTCCTGCGCAGCCGGCCGGCGGGCCACACGAACACGCCGTCCTCGGGCTCCAGCACCGCCCGCGCGCCGAACCCCTCACGGATGTGGGCCCGCACCACGGCACCCTGCTCGATGGCGAGCAACTCGGGGGACCACATGACCCGCTGCCACCGCGTGCCCGGCGGCACCTGGCCGCCGGCCAGGGCCCGGCCGTCCACGTCGAGCTCCGGCGGCGACAACACGACCATCGCCGACCGTCCCTGGTTGAACGTGCCGTACAGCCGGTGCACCCGCATCGGGACGCCGGGCCGCCGCGCCGTCGCGACGTTCAGCCGCCACCGCGCCACCCAGGCCAGGATCACCAGCGCCGCCGCGGCCCCGGCGGCGAGCACCGGCCAGACCCGGTCGAGCACCGAAGGCGTGTCCTGTACCCGGGTGCCCTCCTCCATGGAGACGATGTTCGTCCTCTCCGGCTCGACGGCGTACGGCCCGAGGTTCGCGTCCTCCCCCTCGCGCGGGTCGTACCGCAACCGGAACGGCTGCCCCTCCCGCCACCTGCCCGGCTCGTCCAGCAGGACACCGGTCCTGGTCTCGTCCCCGTCCTCGTCGGTCCAGTAGACGTGCGCCAGCGTCCCCCACTCGAACCGGTCGATCGCCTTGATCTCCCCGGTCACCTGAGCGGTGGCCCGCGCCTCCCGCGCCCCCTGCGCCAAGAACCCCAGCAGCACGACGGCCGCCACGACCAGCACCGCGCCGACCGCCGTCCCGACCGAGATCAGCGCGGCTCGCAGCGCGAAACGCTCCGATAAGCGGATCACACCGCTGATCGTGTCATATCACCTGTCACCTCGACAGGATTCACATACAGCATGTAAGACGTCCGTAAGGAGAGCGGCTGCTCCACCGCCCCCTGCTGCAACGCGTTCACCAGCCAGTACGCCACCAGCGCGACGGCCAGCGCGACGAGGAACAGCAGGACGGCCAGCACCACCATCTCCAGGGACAACCTCCACTGGCGCGGCACGCGGACCTGCCGCGGCTTGACGGGCCGGCCGCCTCTTCGCCTGCCCGGCGCGGTGGCCGATGACGTCTCCGGCGGGGTCTCGGTCTCCGCCGGGGGGGCGACCGATTGGGGCCGGAAGCGTTTCGGCGGGCGGTTGCCCTCGTCGACGGCGAAGTCCATCCACTGCCGCGCCCGTTCCTGGGGCACATGGTAGAGCGCCAGCGCCATGAGCTGGTGCACCACGACCGACGGGGTGCCGGGACGGCCGGCGAGGCGAGCCGACCGCTCGAACACGTCGTCCTCCGCCATGTCCTCGGCGTAGTACCCGCACCGGGTCACCTGCTCCAGCGCGTTGTCCACGTCGTCCTCCGGCAGATGATGCCGGAACAGGTCGTGGAAGCAGCCGTACTCGTCGAGTGCCGCGCGCAGCACCGCCCGGTTCTCGGGGTCGGCCTCGGCCGAGCGCGGGACCTGGGCCAGGTAGTCACGGAACTCCTCACCGGTCTTCGCGATCCGCAGCGAGTGGACGAGGGCCGTCATCATGAACGCCTGGTCCGCGCCGAGCGGCTCCCGCACCACGTCACGCCGCTCCTGCGGGGACGGCGTGGCGGGCTCGGGCGACTCCAGCAGGTTGCGCCCGCCGTCCTGCTCGGCGAAGGGCCGCGGGGGGGTGGAGGACGGGGCACGGCCACGGCGGAACGCGTTGAAGTCCCTCGTCACGTCCATCGAGCCGGTCGACGGGTCCGCGTCCGGGAAGTGGCCCCCGCCGGCCTCCGGGGCCCGGTCCCCGCCGGGGGACGGGTACGGGTTGCGCGCGAAGGACGGAGGCGGGGCGAAGGACGGGTCCGGCGGAGTGGACGGGGCCGCGCCGAGGAGGTCCGGGGCGCGTACCTCCTCCTCCCGGGGGGCGAGCAGGTCGCCGTGGCCCTCGGGCCAGGAGGTCTCCACGGGCACGTCCGGCTGGGGGCGCGTGCCGGACAGGCCGTACGGGTGGCGGCCGAAGTACTTGAGCAGGCGGGCGATCTGGCGGCGGTCCTGGTCGTGCTCCTTCAGGCCGGCGGCGCGGCACAACTCGGCCACCTCGGCCGGGTGCCTGAGGTAGGCCTCGACGAGGCGGCGGGCCGCCTCGTCGTACGGGTCGCCGGCGAAGTGGGTGTCCTTGGTGAGGTCCAGGCGGGTGTGGCGCGACTGCTTGGAGCTGTACGGCCATTCGTGGAGGAAGACGAACCGCGGCAGGCCCGCGGTGAGATCCTCGCTCTGCTCGGTGGAGAACTCCCAGAAACCGGGGGCGGTGGTGCCGACCACGCGATCGAGCAGGTCCATCAGGCCCCACATGATGTCCTTGGCGTCGGCGCCGGGGGCGATCTGGCAGGAGAACATCGCGTCGGGGTCCCTGAGCACCTCGGCGGTCAGGCGCGGCAGGCCGGCGGCCAGAGGGGACAGCGCGGTGGGCGTGACGCCGGACTCGGCGCCGCGCACGCGCTCGGTCAGCGCCTGCTGGATCTCGGGCGTCAGCCGCAGCAGCAGGGAGGGGTCGAGCGGCGGTCCCTCGGTCTCCTCGGGCACCTTGGCGTGCCAGGCGTCCACCACGCCGAGCACCTCGCGCGCCCCGAGCAGCGACGGCATCCCTTTGTAGGCGTACGTCCGGATACGCTGTCGCGGGTCGGGGTCGGGGGTGGGGCACCGGTGGAGCGCGACAGGCTCCCCCCCGATCATGAGACGGCATAGGCTCGGCCGGGACGCGGCGCCCGCGTCCCGCTGCACCTCCACCAGCGTGAACAGTTGCCGCTCCCAGGACTCCCACTCCCCCGCCGGCAACGAGGACCCGCGCAGCGCCAGCCCGCCGTCCTGCTGCTCCCAGCGGAAGACCATCCAGTCCATGCCCTCCCCCGTGCTCACCGGCCCACCTCCTTCGCCTCGGGCCCGTCGATGACCCCGGTCATGGCGAGCATCGCGATGAGGGGATTGAGCACCCGCTGCGGCCGCACGCCGCGCGGGAAGCGCTCGTCGGTCGACCTGCCGCCGGTGGCCGACGCGAAGTGCAGCGTGGCCCTGCGGCAGCGGGCCGCCGGGAGCAGCCAGCCCTGCGCGCCGTGCTGATGGAGGAACGCGTACACGTCACGGCTCTCCATGCGGATCAGCTCGGCGTCCAGGTGGCCCGGGGTGGCGGCGGCCAGCCAGCGGTCGGCGGGCCGCATGAAACGCAGCCGGTCGCTCTTGCTCACGACGATCACCGCGGGCACGTCGAGCAGCGTCTCCTGCCGGTAGAGCTGGTCGAGGACGTTGCTGAACGCCAGGTCGCCGAGCGCGCCGACGTCCTCGGCGAGGCCGGGCAGCCGCAGCGCCTGCTCGGGGTCCACCACGAAGATCAGGCCGTCGGCCGCCGCGAGGAATCGCTCGCCCCTGCCGACCTTGGCGAGCTGCTCGCCGGAGATGTCGAAGAACGCCACCGGGTGGCCCCCGGTCTCCCCGGTGCGGCTGACGACCAGGGCGTCCACGAACTCCGGCAGGTCGGTGGGCGGGGTGAACCCGAGCCGCTGCCCGCGGTAGAGGGGCTGCACGAACTGCCGGTAGAACCGCCGGTGCCTGATCATGTCGAGCGGCACGGCCGTCAGCCCGTGGCCGCCGAGCCCGCCCGCCTCTATCTCGCCCATCATCGCGGCGAGCAGGTGGGTCTTGCCGGTACGGCTGGCGCCGACCAGGCCGATCACCAGCGGCTTGCGGTAGCGGCCGTACAGCACCGGCAGGTAGTGCGGCTCGACGTCGTTGGACGGATTGGGACACAGCAGGAAAGCCGAGCGCAGCCGCACCTCGCGCTTGTGGGGGTCGCGCAGGCCCGCGAGGTCGATGGGGCGGTACTCGAACTTGTCCGGGTCGAGCTCGAACAGGTTGGAGCCGTCGCTGGCCCAGACGAAGGAGTCCAGGCACACAGGGCAGCGGACGGGCTGGCGCGGGTCGTTAGCCAAAGAGACCTCCGAGTGCCCACAGTGCCAATGCGATGACCAGCAGGACGACCACCACGACGACGGCCATGCCGGCGCCGCCGCCCGGCTGCGGCCGGGGCGCGGGGGGCGGCGGGTGCGGCAGGGGGCCCGTCGGGGAGGCGGCCGTCTCGGGTTCGGGCTCGTCCTCGTCGACCACCACGCGGTCGGCGGGCTCGGGGGGACGGCGGTAGGAGGTGCCGTGTTTCTGGCGCATCATCTCGTCGAAGCGGTGGCCGCCCTCGGCGAACTTGCGGTCGGCCGCCTCCTCCGGCGGGGGGATGGGGTCGGGGGCGCGTAGCCGCCGCAGCAGGTCCACCGGGTGCGGGCGGTGCGCCGCCTTCTGGGCGAAGACGCCGGCGAGCAGGTCCCGGGTGCGGGGCTCCACCAGGGCGAGGTCGGGGTCGCGTTCCAGGGCGGCGGACGAGTTCAGGCCGACGACCATGTGGTAGATCACCATGCCGGCGCTCCACACGTCGTCCCGGGCGCACGTGCCACCCACCCCCATGAGCTGCTGCGCGGACGCCCACGGGCGGGTGCCTTCCGCGCGGCGCGGGCGGGCCGTGGGGGAGGCCAGCTCGAAGTCGGTGAGCTGGGCGCCGTGGCCGTCCCAGCGCACGCTGTGCGGGGTGATGCCCCGGTGGACGACGGCGACATGCTCCAGGATGCGCACGCCGCGCAGCAGGCTGGTCTGGAACAGCCGTTGCTCGTCCAGCAGCAGCCGCCCGGCGACGTCCGCCGCGAACGGGCCGCGGTAGCGCTCGAACAGCGCGAACGGCTCGGCGCCGTCCACGTCGTAGCCGACGAGCCTCGCCAGCTCCGGCGGATAGCCGGGGCCGCCGAACCTGCGATACAGCAGCAGGCCGACGCGCACCTCGTTCTCCAGGCGGCGGTACAGCCCGGGGTCGGCGGCGTCGGCCTCGCGGCCGATGGACTTCTGCACCAGGGAGACGGGGCCGGACTCCGACTCCGCCTCGACCTCGGTGAGGGTCATGCCCGATCCGGGGACGGGCGCGGCGTCGCGCTGGCCGAGCACCTTCCACTGCCGCAGGCCGCCGTCCACGTCCATGAAGTCGATCTTCAGTGCGCCCGGGTCAGCCACCGGTGCCCCCTCCCTGGCCGGGCCCGGCGGGTGGCACGGCCGAGCCCGCCGTGCCGTTCGGGCCGCCCGCCCCTGCCGTCCAGTCGTGCGGCGGCGACGCGTTCTTCGCCCACGTGACGTCCACCATGCCGGTGCGCAGCGGCACCAGGCGCAGCACCCCGGCGAACTGGCTGGCGGCCGTCCACACCACGTCGCCGGGGAACCGTATGGCCTGCCCGGTGCGGTGCCCCCCGGCGCCCACCGGCGGCTGGGCCACCCGGGGCACGAAGCGCACGGAGACCGCGCCTCCTGTGGCCCGCAGGTACCTCAGCTCGTCCTGGTCGCACAGTTGCGTCATCCGCGCTCCCACCTGCATGCGCACCAGTTCCGCCACCTGGGGCGAGCGCCGCCACACGCACTCGGCCAGCTCGGTGCGGCGCGGGTTGTCGCCCGCGAACGGCGGCCGCTCGTGCACGCCGCGCTGGCGCAGGTGGTCCCAGTAGTCGTCGAGCTCCGCGCGGGCCCGCTCCTCGATGCGCCAGGTGACGTCGCGCAGCGCGCCGCCGTACATCTGCTGCCACAGCGGGTCCAGCACGTGGGCCGCGAGGTCGGCGAGATCGTCCCACACCACCTGGGCGAACTCGGCGCCGTACTCGGGGAAGCCCACGGCCCCCCGGCGCGACACCGGCGCGGCGGCCCCGGCCAGGCGCGTACGCTGCTCGGTCACGCCGAGGTGCAGCGCCCGGATGAGGTCCTCAAGCACCGACGCGTAGGTCTGCGCGGTGTCGGCGGCGGCGCGGCGGGCCTTGGCGAGCACCCACTCCTGGACGGCCACCTCGGTGACCACGGCGGTGAGACGCCGGGCGGCGTCGTCGGCCGCGTGCACAGGCAGCCTGCCGCACCAGCGGGCCACCGCGCCGCGCCACCAGCCGTACAGCGTGAACCCCATGCCCGCCGCGACGACGAGCAGGGCGAAGACGGTGACCGGCAGGGGCGGCGGGGGCCAGTCGCCGCCGGGCGGCACCCGCCAGACGGCGTGCCCGGCGAGCACCCCGAGCGCGGCCGCCGCGCCGTGCGCGGCGAGCGGCCGGCCCGGCAGACCGGCCCAGCCGTGCTCGCCGTACGCCTCGGGGACCTTGGCGTGCAGCAGCGCGACCCCGGCCCCCCAGGCGCCGGCGACGACCACGATGACGCCGAGCAGCCGCAGCAGCGCCCCCATCAGGCTGTCCGCGAGCGGGCCCAGGGCGAGGCCCGCGACGAACCCGAGCGCCGCCGCCGCGGCGAGCAGGCCGGCGCGCATCGGGTCAAGCAGGAAGGGGGACGGCCCTGACAGCTCGCCGAGCAGCCGGTCGGGGCACTCCCGCGCCAGCCGGGGCCGGTGGGCGCCGCTGCCGCCGGGGGCGACGTGCGCCGCGTAGGCGCGCAGCCGCACGGCGAGGGTGTGCAGCGAGACGGTGCGCCGGAACTCCGACCTGACGAGGTCGCGCAGCGCCTCGGCGGGGTCGCCCAGCCGGGGGTCGGCGTCCACCCGCACGCCGGCCCGCCGCAGCCGGTCCCGCACGGCGTGGTCCTCGCCGTCGAAACCGTCCGCCTCGTCGAACAGGCGGCCGGCGTCGTCGCGGAAGGCCCGCAGCGCCGTGCCCGCCGTGCTGAGCTTGCCGGCGGCGGACGCCGAGGGCCCGGTGCGCAGCAGCGCGGTCACCGCCTCCAGCTCCGAGCGCAACGTCCCGAGGTCGCGCACGTGCCACAGGGCCGCGTCGCGCCGCGCCGCCAGGGGCTCGCCCGGGACCAGCGGGTCCGGCGGCTCGTGCCCGGACGCGCCGGCCAGGACCGCGAGCACGCGTCCCGGTGAACGGTCGGCGGCGGCGAGGTCCGCGGCGGCACCCGGGTGGGACCGCGCGGCGTCGGCGCCGCCGATGAGCCGTTCGAGGCCGCCGCTGAGGGCGTCGGCCAGCAGCTCGTCGCCGAAGTGGCCGGACATGACGGTGAACCCGACCGACGCGACCCGGTCGGGGATGTCCCTGGTCTGCGCGACCACGGTGTCGAAGATCTCCGGCAGCAGCAGCACCTGCTGGAGCTGGAGCAGGTTCCTGTCCGGGTCCCCGCGCCCGGCGTAAGCGTGCCCGCGGTCCATGTCCCACTCCACGCCGGTGAGGTCGCCGGCCCACAGGGTGGCCGCGACCTCGGAGGCCGCCATGGCGGGCGACAGGCGCAGCGCGACGCCGCCGCCGTCGTCGGCGGGCCCCACCACCAGGCACAACACGGCGCGCACCGCGCGGGTGCCGAGGATGCGCTCGTAGAACGGGCCGCGCCCGGCGAGCCGGTCCACCCGGTCGACGATCAGCACGCGTCCCCGGTCGGCGTGGCGGCCCACGGCGGCCCAGCCCTCGTCGCCGAGGTCGCGGTCCCGGATGTCCAGGAGCAGGACCTCGGGCTCCATCCCTTCCGTCACGGCCACCGGCGTACCGCCTCGACGAGATCCACCAGGTTGTTGTTCACCGGGTTGGCGACACCGGTGAACGGGGCGCGCAGCGCCTGGTCGAGCGTGGTGCCCCACAGCTCGACCAGCCGTTCCGCCTGTCTGCGGCCCTGTTCCGACAACGACGGCATGCGGATCTCCAGCAGCTTGAGCTGCTCCTCCGACACGCGCCAGAACAGGTCGAACATCGGGTCGGGCGGCACCGGGGTGGTCTCGAGACCTTCGGGCAGCAGCCGCATCAGGCGGGCGGCGAAGTCGCGGCGCACCGTCTGGTCGTCGCTGAGGGTCCACTCCTCGTAGGCCCGCAGCAGGCTGCCCCAGGAGGACGCGCCGGCGTACGTGGTGAGCTCCAGGCTCATGGCCATGGCGTCCTCGCCCCGGTCGAGCACGACGCGGACGCGCTCGGGCGAGTCGGGGTTGCCCCGCTCGACCTCGACGTAGCCGTTCCACATGGCGCACAGCAGGCGTTGCAGGATCCTGACCCGGTGCTCCTGCGTGGTGACCAGGTAGCCGTAGTCGTAGCCGAGGCGCTGCCGCCACCGCAGGAAGTCCTGGTCCTGTTCGCCCCGCAGCGCCTGCCCCCAGAAGTGCAGCACCTCGCGCAGCTCGGGGACCTCGGTCACGCCCATGGAGGTGCGGAACTGCACCACCACGATCGCGTCGGTGTCGGTGGGCCGGAACTCCGGCCGCGGGCCGTGCTTCGGCAGGTTGATGCGGTTGTACAGGTAGGACTCGATCTCGGTGTCCACCGTGGCGGCGGGGTAGGAGATGAGGACCTTCAGCTCCCCGGCGCCCTGCGGGGAGAAGCCGCTCGGCAGCAGCGCGGCGAGCTCCTGCTTGAACTGCGTCAGGTCCTCCTCCCCCACCGGCGGGCCGTCCTTGCCTGCCGCCTGCGCCAGCAGGTCGGCCATCGGCGGCAGCAGCGGGCGCTCCCCCTGCTCGCGGTGGCGGAACAGCCGCTTGACGGCCTGCTTGAGCTGGTCGCGCAGGTAGGCGCGGGCGTCGGCGGGGCTCTGCTCGGTGCTGATCTGGAACACCCGGCGCCAGCCGTCGGGGCCGAGGACGGCGCCGAGCAGCCCGGCCTCGCCCTCGTTGCCGCGCAGCCTGCCGAGCGCGACCTGGTGGCCGATGGCGCGGCCGGTGACCTGCTCGTAGAAGTGCTCCAGGTCCTCGCCGCGCGGCGGCAGCAGATACGTCACGCCGACCCGGGGACGGTACAGGTCGCGGGCGCGGCGGGCGAAGCGGGCGTCGTCCTCCTGGGCGTGCGCGGTCAGCTCGTCGCGCAGCTCGCCGAGGTCGCGGATGACGCGGCTCAGCTTGTGCTCCCAGCGGGAGGTCTGGTCGCCCCAGGCGGCGTGCCAGACGGCCCGCGCCCGCGACTGGTACCAGGCGTCCTGCTCCTGCAGGGTGCGCTGGACCACCGGGTCGGCCCAGCGCACCTTGCGCAGGCCGGACATGCGGTCCCGTAGCTGCGGCACGGGCGGCTGAACGGCCTGCCCGGCGCCCGCGGGGTCGCTGCGGCGCCGCTCCAGCAGGCCGCGGAACCCGATCTGGTCGGCCTCGTCGGCCAGCGCGGGGTGGCCCATGACGATGCGGCCGACGCGCAGCGGGTCGAACGAGGCGAGCATCTGCTCGACGCCGCGGCGCGGGTCGAACTCCTGCACCATCTGCGGCACGGTGCCGCGCAGGTTGTGGTCCAGCGCCCTGAGGTTGTCCTCCATGCCGCGCACCCGGGTGGCGAGCACGCGGTAGATGGCGGCGGCGCCGTCGGCGGGCGGCGGCTCGGTGAACGGCAGCGGCGCGCGGTGCAGCAGCGGGCCGAGGTTGGTGGCGCCGAACATGGCTTCGAGCGCCTCGCGGTTGCTCTCGGCCCGGCCCGGCGGCGGCGCCGCGAGCTCCGACACGGCCCGCGCGAGGATGCGGGACGCCATCAGGTCGGCGAGGTCGTCCACCGGCACCGTCATCGACGCGACCAGGCTGGTGGACACGCCCCGGTTGCCGATGCCGGACACCGCCATGGTCTCGCGCTCGACGCCGCGGTTGATGAAGTCGTCGGCGAACGACTGGTACACCCGGTCGAACCCGCGGCCGTGGTCCTCGCCGCCCTGCTGGTCCACGTCGGTGCCGACCAGCGACATGACCAGGGAGACGACGGACCGGTGCAGGTCCTCGCGGTCCACCCCGGGGGTGCGGCTGAACAGGAAGGCCGTCTGCACGGTGGAGGCGCGCAGCCGGATCTCCCCCTCGACCGGGTAGCGCACGTACAGGTCGCCGGTGACGCCGATGTTGCTCAGCTCGGTGCCGGCCGCGTGGCCGTTCTGGTCGTCCACCAGGCGGAACAGGTCGAGCAGCGACCGCCCGGCGTTCAGCGTGGCGCGCCGCCCGCCGCCGAGGCCCTCGTCGAACGCCGACGGCATCAGCACCAGCGGGTGGATCTGGGCACGCAGCCCGGCCTGCTCCAGGGCGTGCCCGACGAGATGCAAGTAGTCATAGAAGATCCCGGCGCCGGTGCCGCCGGCCACGGAGAACGCCACGAACACGTCGCACGAGGAGCGCAGCCGCCCGCCGAGCTGCGCCAGCTCCCCGCCCGAGGTGCTGATGCGGCCCACCGCCGACGACACCGGGGCCATCGCGGGCCGCAGCCCGTGGCGCAGCGTCTCGAACAGCGCGGTGCGGCCCACCGTGGGGAGCTGCCCCGCGCCGCGCACCAGCGGAGCCACCCGGGGTTCCCCCGCCGCGGGGGGCAGCCAGCCGCTGACCAGTTCCTTGGCGTTCATCCGCAGGCTGCGGGCCACCTCGGGGTAGGTGTCGAAACGCGGCACGAGGTCGGTCACCAGGTGCATGGTGCGCTCGGCCGCCGGGGCGTGCTCGGGCGAGGGCACCACCCGCGTGCGCAGGCGCAGCAGCTCCGCCTCGTTGAGGTCGGCGTAGACGAACTGCAGGCAGGACGGGAGCTGGTAGGGCAGGAAACCCTGTCCCGGCATGCGGTCGAGCAGCTCCCTGCCGTCCGGGCCGCAGAGCTCGTCTCTGAGGCGCCGCTCCAGCTCCGCACCGATCAGGCATCCGGTACCGCCCAGCCCCACGAACATCATCGGCTGGTAGATCTTCATATGACGGTTCCCTTTCCGTTACCGGTGCGGCTCACAGGAGGGGGTCGCCGGACGACGACGAGGAGTACGGGCCGGTGGGGTGGCCCCCGCCGTGGGGACCTGGCGCACGCCCCCCGCCGTACGGGCCGGTGGGCGCGGTGAGGCGCCCGTCGAGCACGGCGACGGCGAGCCCGTCGCCGACCGGCTCGGGGACGCCAGGCCGGACGCCGCGCCGGTCCCCCTCCGGGGTGCGCAGGAACAGGCCGCCGTCCGCGCCGCCGCGGGACACCTCGTAGACCCGGTCGCCGCGGCTCGGCCGGTCGAAGTGGGGGTGGTCGTGCGGGTCGCGGATGACGAACTCCAGCTTGCGGTTGCGGCCCACCGGCGCCCGCCACTGCGCGGCCTCCCGGTCGCCGCGGTAGAGCAGCAACGTCAGCTCCTGCACGTCGCCGCGGACGCGTGCGGCGCGGGTGCGGGTGAAGAGCACGAGCAACGCGATGATCGCGAGCGCGGCCAGGGCGCCGAGGATCCACGGCCACGGCGAGGGCGGGTAGGCCACGGTGACCTTGATGAAGCCCCTGCCGTACTCGCGCTTGGGGTCGGCGGCGTCGCGCAGCACCAGCTCGCCGGGGATCTGGCCGAGCGCGGTGCCGCTCTGCAGCACCAGCTCCACGTCCCGCTGGGTCTGGCCGACCGGGATCCGCACCGACGGGGAGCGGACCTGCACGCGGTCGCCGTCGCGCAGCCCGTCCGGCACCAGCGTCGCGCTGATCGGGGCGCCGGTGTCGTTGGTGACGACGAGCGTGCCGCGCACGGCGTCGCCGGGCGCCACGGTCTGCTGCGGGATGTCGACGACGGTGCGCACGCGGTTGCCGGGCCGCCCGATCTGTGTCTCGTAGGGCACCTTGTCGCCCTGCACCCCCACGGCGTCGACCACGCCGACGAACCGCAGCGCACCCGTGGCGGTGGGCGGGACCGCGACGACGCCGGCGTACTCGCCGTCGCCCGCCTTGCGGTCCGGGCCGGTCCCGTCGTCGCGCAACCGGGTGTGCACCGCGTCCGGCACGCCGTCGCCGGTCATGTCCACGCTGAACGTGAGCCCCTCGCGGGCCTCGGACGAGACCACGACCTCCTGCCTGGTCTGCAGCCGCGAGCGCACGACCACCTGGCCGCCCGGCTCGGGGTTCTGCTCGTCCAGGGTGATGGTGGAACGCACGGCGCCCTGCCAGGTGACCGCGGCGACGACCTTCTCCGGCCGCTCGCCCTGCGGGGCCTCCACCTTGACCGTCCACCGGCCGGGGCGGGGCAGCTCGATCCGCAGGCCCTCGACCGGGCTGTCCTCGCCGTACACCTGGAACACCGAGCCGTCGTGCTTCCCGGTCTTCGGCACGACCTTGCCGGAGGGGTCGGTGTAGGTGACGCGGAAGCGGGGGTTGTACTTGGCGACGGTGATGGAGGCGTCGGTGGCGATCTCGGGGATGTCCAGGCGGTACTCCGCGGAGCCCGAGCCGTCCACGACCTGCGGGTCGGCGACCTGCGAGCCGGCGCACCTGGCGGTGCTGTACACCCGGACCATCGCGGCGAAGACCTGGTCCTCCCGCTGGATGAGCTGCGCCTGGGGACGCGAGCCCGTCAGGTTGTTGCACGGCTTGCCGACGGCGAACTCACGGAGCTGGCCGAGGTCGGCCCGGCCGAAGCCGAGGGGCCAGATCTGGATGCCCGCCTCCGCGGCCTCGCGCAGGTGGGCCTGGAGGTACTGCCGGGCCGCGTTCTGCCGGGCTTCGGGCGAGTCGCCGTAGTTGGGGCTGCGCCGGACGTCGAGCACGCCGTCGGTGAGCAGGAACACGATCTTCTGCCGGTCGCTCTCACCGCTGCCGCGCAGGGTGGAGACGGCGCGGCCGACGGCGGCGACGTGGTCGGTGTCGTTGCCCTCCGCGGGGGTGCGGCGGCGCAGGTCGCCCACGCAGTCCACGACGGCCTCGCGGTCCTCGCGGCCGGCGAGGGGGCCGAGCGGGCAGACGACGTCGAGCGCTTGCTGGGAGTCGTTGTTCTTGCTGCCGAACCCGACGACCTCGACCCGGGACCGTGAGGAGAACTCCCCGACGGCGAGCAGCGCGGCGGCGGCGCGTTCCGCGGTGACCGCGCTTTCAGAAAGGCTTCCCGACTCGTCGACGAGAATCACGACGTCGATCGGCTGCACCTGGATCGGGCCCGGCACCGCCGCGGCGGCGGGCGCGGCCGTCAGCGGCAGCGTGAGAGTGAAGATCAATGGCAGTGCCCATTTACGGGCCACCGAGAACGCAGGCATACGGATATGACCCCGTGAAGTTACCCCCACCTGCCCGTTCTCCCTTCTCCCCAAAGGCGACGGGACGTCCGCACGGTTCCACGGATGCGTGAAGAACCGTGCGGAACGACCAACGTGCGCGGGGCGTAAAGGGTTCCCCTCGATCGGTGGCACGGCCCGGCACCTGTGCATTTCCCACCTATAACAGAAGTCACGCCACCGGCACCTCCGCCCTCAATAGGTAAAGACGCGTCCGGCCCGTCCGGAGATGGCAGCATGACCGAAATCTGTGGCGGGAAATAATCCCCAGAAAAGTTATAAAACCCCCCATATACCGTGAACCGCCGGTCACTCATCGAGCCGCCCCAGGATGTCGTCGCCGCGTTCCCGCAGCGTCAGCAGCCGCTCCAGCCGGGCGTCGGCCGCCGCACGGCGCACCCGCAGCGTGTCGCGCTCCATGCCGAGGGCCTCCTCGGCGTCCTCCAGCACCGAGGCCAGCTCACGGCGGGCGCGGGCCAGGCTCCGGGCGACGTGCGCGGCGAGCGCCTCCGCCGTCCGCGCCATCGCGTCGCCCGCGGCCGCCAGCAGGTCCTGGCGCACCCCCGACAGCAGGCGGTCCAGGTGGTCGCGCAGGTCGGCCTCCCGGGTGGCGTGCTCGTCGGCCCGCCGCCGCCAGCGGCTGAGCACCGCCACGATGGCGACACCCGCCAGCGGGGCCAGCCACGGGGACAGCAGCGTCGCCACGGCGGTGCCGGCCACCACTCCGATGTCCACGTACCGCGACGCCCGGTCGACGTCGGTGATGAGGCCACGGGGCGGACGCCCGGCCGCCGGGAGCGGGGGGACGTCCACCGGGAGCGCCAGCTCCACCGCGGCGGCGCCGGCGCCCTCGGCGTCGAACTCCTCGGCGACGGCCGCGGCGATCGCCGACATACGGGCCCGCAGGTCGCTCTCGAACTCCATCAGCAGGCCGCGCGCCCCGGCGTCCGCGTCGGCGGGGAACTCGGCGTACAGGTTGCGGTCCCCCTGGGCGATCCGCCGGTCCAGCGACTGGCGCAGCTCCTCAAGGCGGCGGTCGGTGCGGCGGCGCAACTCGGCCGACTCGGCCCGCATCCTGCGGTCCAGGCGTTCGCGCCAGCCCGCGCTGCGGTGCTCGTGCTCGGCCAGCAGGTCGCGCTGACGCCGGACCCGCGCGATGAGCGCCGGGTCCTCGCGCAGCGCCAGGGCGCGGCTCTCGGCCTCGGCGATCGCGCCGCCCAGCAGATGCCGGGCCGAGCGCACGGTGTTGGCGAGGCGCACCACCTCGGCGCGGCCGGCCACCGTGTCCCGCAGCGCGGCCTCCAGGGCGGCGAAACCGCTGGACTCGTAGCGCCGGGCGGCGGTGTCGCGCCGTCCGGCGAGCTCGGCCCGGTCGGCGTCGGCCTTGCGGCGGCTGCTGACCGGGAACCACGGCGCGGCCGCGTAGTCGGACGCGTGCCGCGCCACCAGGTCGCGGTTCACCCGCAAGGTCTCCTCCCAGCCCGGGTGGCGGTCGGTCTGGGTGAGGACGAACATCACCGTGGAGACCCGCTGGGTGGCCAGGAAGAGGAAACGCAGCTCCGAGGCGGTCAGCTCGCTCGCGCCGTTGACGACGAACAGCAGGGCGTCCGCGCGGGCGAGCGTGGCCAGGGTGATCGCGGTGTGCCCGGCCACCAGCCCGCCGACGCCGGGCGTGTCGACCAGCGCGAGCCCGCCCGCCAGCAGCGGCGCGTCCAGGTACACCTCCACGTGGTGCACGCCCTGCCGCCGGGGACGCCGGGTGGCCGGGTCCAGCGCCGCGTACCGCGCGATGTCCTCCAGCGGGACCTCGTGCCCCTGCGGGTGCTCGTCGTCGACCACCAGGGCGTGCTCCCGCGTGCCGTACCGCACGAGCACGTGGACGCTGCTGGCGACGTCCACGTCCGTGAACAGCAACCCTGGCCGTCCCACCAGCCCGTTGATCAGCGAGCTCTTCCCCCGCTTCTTCTCCCCCACGACGACCACGGTCGCCGCCAGATCCCGCACCTCCGCCGCGGCCCGCTCCACGCTCTCCGCCGACCCGGTACGCCCCTGCTCCCGCAGCGTGGCGACGACATCGGCGAGATACGCCCGCACCTCCCCCGTCAGGAAGTGCCCCCGCCCCTCCGGCCCCACCACGCGCCCGCCCCCTCCGGACGTGTGCCCGCCCCCTCCGGACGTGTGCGGGGCCCCTCCGGAGGTGTGCCCGCCTCCTCCGGAGGTGTGCCCGCCCCCTCCGGACGTGTGCCCGTCCCCTGCGGACGTGTGCGGGGCCCC
This sequence comes from Sphaerisporangium sp. B11E5, assembly GCF_039871875.1. Classification (NCBI taxonomy): domain Bacteria; kingdom Bacillati; phylum Actinomycetota; class Actinomycetes; order Streptosporangiales; family Streptosporangiaceae; genus Sphaerisporangium; species Sphaerisporangium sp. B11E5. Next base: position 86,248 of record NZ_JBDPMD010000042.1, read on the forward strand.
CCCGGAGGTGCGTCCCTCCCCGCCGGGGGTGCGCCCCTGATCTCCAGGCGCGCGTCCCTCCCCGCGGGGCGTGCGCTCGTTCCGCCGCTCCTCGCGCTCATCAGGCATCGCCTTGCTCCGCCTCCGCGTAGACGACGACCTCGGGGGTCCGGATCCGGCGGTCCCGGTCGGTGACCCCGCACAGTTGGGTGCGGGCCACGGTCATGTGGCGCTCCGGGTCCTCGGTCGGCTCCCTGCCGATGGCCCGGTGTCTCGTGGCGTCGAAACGTTCGCCGTCGGCGACCGTCAGCGTCACGCCGACCTCCGCCAGCCCGTCACGCAGCACCGCGAACAGGCCGGCGTGGTGCACCCGCAGCCGGTCCGCCAGATCCACGCACACCATGACCAGCCGGTCCCGCTCGTCCGCCCGGTCCAGCGCCGCCGCGAACTCCTCCGCCGCGTCCCGCTGCGCCTTCTCGAACGCCTCCCGGGCACCGCCGGGCCCCGCCGTCTCCCCGGCCCGGCGGGGTGGCCCGGCGCGCCGTGCGGCGTCGGTGGCCCACAGGGCCTCCGCGAGCCCGTTGACCAGAATGTCCCACCCGTCCCCGGTGGGCGGCGCCAGCAACGTGGACCGGCGCGGCCCGCCGGCGCGCCGCCACCACGGCCACCGCCACCACGGCCTCGGCCCCGCCGTCCCCGCCGAGGCGGACGCGCCCCCGCCGGGCCCCGGCGCCTCAGGGGCGCCCGGCGACGCGAACCCGACCGGCGCACCCGGCCCACCCGGCCCCGGCCCACCGGGCCCACCCGGTCCACC